>JACRGL010000001.1 GCA_016212365.1 Candidatus Methylomirabilota bacterium
CCTCGGCCTCAGTAGCACCCCTTCATACTCTTCTAAGATCTGGGCTGAAATAAAAAGCCTCACTCGCCTTTGGAAAACTAAATCAAGGAGTAAGGCTGGAAGCCCGTCCGGATTTAAGAGGCCAGCGACCACTACATTGGTATCATAGACCACCTTAAACATCTATTGGCGGGCCTTACGATGGGCTTTGATCTCCGCATCAATCTCCGCCATGCTCATCCTGGTTAGGCCCTTTGATTGTGCTTCGAGCTGAAGCTCTGTGACAATCCTTGCCCGCTTCTGTTTTTAATTTATCAAATGAGAAGGGCAATGTCAAGGTCTCTGAGCTCGAATCGTAATTCCCCTTTTAATTTAGCATATGGGCAGAACTTCGGTTCTGCCTTTCGCTTTTTAGGGGGGCAGTTTAAGCCACCCCTTTAGCCCGGCCTATAGGGGCAGGCCACTCTACAGGGAGGCGCCGAACCCTTCCCTCGGAATCACGGTATAAGAGATACCCTTGCTTCCTCCCAAACTCGTATAGCCGCTTCAGGATCAGGACGTCCTCCTTACAGGATCCGATCACCTTATCCAGTTGACCTGCCTTGAACCACTCCAGGCACTTGAGCCCATGGACCCTCCTTTCCATTCCCAGGGTCTCTTGGGCCAGATGGTCCAGGCTCAGGCGTATCCCTAACCTTCCTTTTAGGTCCTCAAGGATGTCGAAGGTGCGGATACCAGAGACCTCGATCCCTGGATATCCTTTGAGGACCTCGTAGTCGAAGCCCCTCAAGTTGAAGCCAATGACCAGTTCGGCGGAGCAAAGCTCAGCATAAAGGTCATGCACACCCTCCTCCATGTAAAAACGGAATCCATCCCCCCTGGGATCATGGATTGCGGCTACTGCCAGGCCCATTAGATGGCGCTTTTCCCATCCCCCCACCTCGGCAGCAGCCCTTTGAGTCTTGAGGTGGAAGAATAGCACCTTAGGGGTTTCCGCCTCCTCGCCCTTGCCCTTCCTCGGTGTTTTCCCTTCCTTTACCCCTACCCCGCCCAACAAGGCCTGGAGGATAAGAGTGGCCGCCTCCTTGTCCAGGGGGTGGTTTCCCGAGCCGCACTTGGGCGACTGAATGCAGGAGGGACAACCCTCCTCACAGGGGCAGGATCGAAGGAGTTCTAATGTCTTAATGAAGAGCTCACCCACTACTCCATAGGCCCGCTCCGCCAGGCCAACCCCATCCGGGTACCCATCGTAAACGAAAATGGCCGCCCCCCCTACCTGGGGATGGAACTCGTAAGAGATTCCGCCCAGGTCCCAGCGGTCGCAAAGAGCGAAGAGGGGGAAGAGGGCGATCAGGGCGTGCTCGGCGGCATGGAGTCCCCCCAGGAAGTGAAACCCCCGCCTCAGGACCAGCTCCTGAATCCCGCCCCCCAGATCCAGCCAAAGTCCACTCGTCTCGAAGATCTGGGGTGGTAAATCAAGGGGGACCCGGCTTATCCGCCCTCCGCCAAAGACCCTCCTCTTTTCGTAGGCCACTATCCGCTCGGTGACCCTGAGGCGGCCTAAGTGGATCTGAAAAGACCGTGACCTTTTGCTTCCCCAGGAGGCCAGGACTTCGGTATCCTCCTCGGAGAGGGCCTGGGTGTAATAGTCCACCTCCGAAGGTCGTGCTAGGGCCCGCCTCTTCTGGAGATCCAGCCTCAGGATCTCGTAGGATCTCCCCTGATGAAGGTAAATGGCCCCGGGATGGCATTCCCGGAGGGCCCTTGTCCCATCCACCGTACCTATGGCCCTTCCGTCCTCTCCCACTATGAGGTATCCCTCTCCGATGGACCTGATGCTTATGCTTCTTTGGGGATGCCTCTTGAAAGAATGCCAGGCCTCGCCCACCTGTTTTAATTTCCCCTTAGCCTCAAGGTCGTCCAGTCGTTCAGCAAGGTCAGGCCCATAGATCTCGCCATCGGCAGACCTCAGGGGGAGTTCGGCCGCGGCCGAGACCAGGTGATCCTCGAAGACCCTCTTATTCTTAGGATCGGCCAAGGCGGCCTCATAAGCCCGGCCAAAGAGATCCCGGGGATGATGCATGAAGTACTGATCCAGGGCGTCCTGGAGGCCTACCAGGAGGATCACCGCCTCCCTCCCCCTACCTACTCTGCCCGCCCGCTGGAAGGTGCTGGAGATGCTTCCGGGATAACCCACCAGGATGCAGGCATCCAGTCCTCCCACGTCTATACCCAGCTCCAGGGCGCTGGTGGCTATTACCCCGGAGAGCCTTTCAGAAAATAGGGCCCGCTCGATCTCACGACGCTCCTCGGGCCTGTAACCTGCCCGATAAGGGGCAATCCGTCCCATTAAAGAAGGCTCCGTTTCCAGGGCCCAGGCGTATATGAGCTCGGTGATCTTCCTTGCCTTTGTGAAGCAGATGGTCTTGAGGCCTGAATGGACGCAGCGGATGAAGAGGCGGGTAGCCAGGGTGTAAGGGCTTGCCACAGGATTTATGAGGAGGAAGCGCTTCCCCTGGCTCGGGGCCCCGCTCCGGTCTATGAGGTGGAAGGGAAGGCCTACCAGGGCCTCGGCAAACTCTTGAGGATTGGCAATAGTGGCGGAGGTAGCAATGAACCGGGGGTTAGAGCCGTAATGCCTGCATAGCCGGCGGAGCCGCCGGAGGACCTGGCATAGGTGGCTCCCAAAGATCCCCCGGTAGGTATGGAGTTCATCTATGACGACGAATTTCAAGTTTGAGAAGAGGGTTGCCCACTGCTCGTGGAAGGCCAGGAGGGCCAAATGGAGCATGTCGGGATTGCTGAGGAGGATATTAGGAGGGGAGGCCTTGAGCCTTTCCCGGACCCGGCCAGGGGTATCTCCATCAAAAATCTCTGCCTGGATTTCCTTGGCCTTTATTAGGGACTCCAGGAGGCCCCTGATGACCTTGAGTTGGTCTTGTTCCAGGGCCTTGGTGGGGAAGAGGAAGAGGGCGCGGGCCGATGGGTCTTTCAAGACAGCCTCCAGGACAGGGATGTGGTAGACGAGGCTCTTTCCGCTGGCGGTGGGGGTGACGGCCAGGACGTTCTCCCCTCTCCTCAGGGCGTCAAGGGCCTCGGCCTGATGGCAGTATAGGCGGTTTATCCCCTGGGCCTTTAGGGCATTTTTGAGAAGAGGATGGAAGGGGTGCTCAGGTCCCCGGTAATCGGGCTTCTGGGACGGGAGGGATTCCACGTGGACGATTTCCCCTTCAAGGTCCTCAGATCCAAGGAGCCTTTCGACAAAGGGGTCTATCTTAAACATGGAATCTTATGGTGAGGAGGTCGCCGTCGGCCACCAGGTAGTCCTTTCCTTCCAGGTGGAGGAGGCCCTTCTTTTTGGCGGCGGGTAACGATCCCGATTCCTTTAGGTCCTCGAAGTTGAGGACCTCGGCCTTTATGAAGCCCCGCTCCATATCGGTATGGATAGTCCCGGCGGCCTTGAGGGCGGAGGTGCCCTTTGGTATGGTCCAGGCCCGAACTTCCTCTCCCACAAAGGTGTAAAAGGTGATGAGGCGTAAGAGCTCGTAACAGGCCTGGATCAGGCGGGGCCGACCTGCCTCAGGCAGGCCCATCTCCCTTCTAAACTCCTCGGCCTCCTCTGGGGAAAGCTCGGCGAGCTCCAGCTCCACCTTCCCGTTGAGCTCCAAAAGGGAAGTGCCCCTATGGGCCGCCAGCCCTTTTAATTTCGCGAAGGCCGGGCTTTCCTTCACCAGCTCTTCCCCTCTATTCACCAGGAGGATCAGGGGCTTGGAGGTGAGGAACTGGAAGCCCCGGAGGAGCCTCCGCTCCTCCTCCGCGAACTCCACATCCCTAAGGGGGACATCCGCTTCCAGCTTTTCCTTACAGCGCTGGAGGATATCGCGCTCCTGAAGGTATTCCTCTTTCTTACCCTTTCTGAATGCCTCCTCGATCCGCTCCAGGCGCTTCACTACCACCTCCAGATCGGCGAAGAGGAATTCCGCCTCGAGGGCCGCTACATCGCGCAATGGATTAAGGCTCCCTTCAGGGTGGGGGATGCGGCTATCTTCGAAGGCCCGAACTACCTCCAGGAGGGCATCCATGAGGCGGAGTTGGGAGATATACTGGCCCCCCAAACCTTCCCCCTTCCCGGCCCCTTTGGTCAGGCCCAAAAAATCGTGGAATTCCACAGTGGCAGATGTGACCTTCTTGGGCTGGAAGAGCCGGGCTAAATAGTCCAGGCGTGGATCAGGGACCTTCACCACCCCCACATGGGGCTCGCCAGGGGCAGGCGACTTACCACCCTGGATCAAAAGGCTGTATATGGTAGTCTTGCCTGACTTAGGGAGGCCGACGATGCCAATTTTCATGCCTTACATCTACCACCGGCGTCCTCAACTGTCAAGCCGATTGCTTTTTTAAATTGAAATCCCGGGAAAATATGTTAAACTAATACCCATTTTTGGGCCTGTCTATGGAAATGTCTTTGATAGGGCAGTGATGAAGTTTTCCCTGGCCACATTAGGCTGTAAGCAGAACCAGTACGAGTCAGATGCCCTCCGGGATATGCTGGAATGGGCCGGCTTTGAGGCTGCCAGTCCTGGCGAGAAGGCAGGCCTCTGCCTTATCAACACTTGCACAGTCACCGCCAAGGCCGACCTGGAGTCACGCCAGCTCATCCGTAGGGCCATCCGGTCCAATACAGGGGCATTGGTGGTGGTCACTGGCTGCTATGCCCAGGTAAGCCCTGAGGCGGTAAGGGGAATCCCCGGAGTAGATCTAGTCCTGGGAAACTCGGAAAAGGCCGAAATCCTTTATCATTTGAGGAACCTTCAAAAGGCCCCCGTCCCTCAGGTTTGGGTAAAGGATGTATCCAGCCTCCGCCGCTTCGACGATCTCCCGGCCCCTCGGAGACCAGACCGCACCCGGGCCTTCCTCAAGGTCCAGGACGGCTGCAATTACTCTTGTTCCTTCTGCATTGTCCCCGAGGCCCGCGGCCGGAGCCGGAGCCAGGATCCGGAGGCAGTGCTGGAGCGGGTAAAGGAGCTTTCTGCCGCTGGGTATCCCGAGGTGGTCTTCACCGGTATCCATCTGGGGAGCTATGGGCAGGATCTAAAGCCACCCGCTTCTTTAACGGACCTGGTTCGGAGGGTCATCAAGGTTGAAGGTCTAGGCCGCCTGCGCTTGAGCTCCCTGGATCCCCATGAAGTGGAAGAAGGCCTAATAAGGCTCTTTAAGGACTTGCCTAAGCTCTGCCGGCACCTTCACCTCCCCCTACAGAGCGGAGATGACCAGATCCTACGGCTCATGCGTCGGACTTATGATGCAGGCACTTATCGAAAACTGGTTATGGACCTGACTTTAGCCCTCCCAGACCTGGCCATCGGCGCTGACGTCATTGTGGGCTTCCCCCAGGAGACGGAGGAGTGCTTTAGGAATACATACCACCTTCTGGAGGATCTGCCTCTGGCCTATCTCCATGTGTTCAGCTATTCCAGGAGGGAAGGGACAGCCGCTGCCGCCATGCCGGGCCAGATCCCCGCCCGGGTAAAGGCCGAGCGGGGTCGAATGCTCCGCACCCTGAGTCAAAAGAAGTCCCTGGAGTTTCGAAGTCGCTTCCTGGGGAAGGTGCGGGAGGTGGTGGTCCTTTCCAAGCGGGATGGGGAGAGCGGTCTCTTGCGTGGTCTCACCGATAATTACATAGAAATCCTCTTCCCTGGTGAAGATGCCCTTATGAATCGAGTGGTGCCTTTGGAGATAACCGGCGTGGAGGCGGAAGCCACTTACGGCAGGCCGTCGTGACCCTGTAATAAGTTGATATGTTAGGAATCCCTTTCGGCAGGCTGGTCTCTTGAAAAATCTTGGGGAAAGGGCTTTGCGCGCAGGGATAATCGGGGGAACGGGCCTTGCTAAGATGGAGGCATTGAAGGACGCCGCTATCCAAACGGTGGATACTCCCTTTGGGCCTGTCTCACTTAGGACGACTGCCCTGGGGGAGATTCAAGTCAGCTTTATCGCCCGCCACGGCCTAGAGAAAGGCATTCCACCCCATAAGGTGAATTACCGGGCTTATATCTCTGCCCTCAAAGGCTTAGGGGTTTGCTCCATCTTGGCTACAGCGGCGACCGGCACTTTAAACCTCGAGATTCGGCCGGGAGAACTCGCCCTCCTCACCCAGTTCCTGGATTTCACCAAATCTCGGCCCACGACCTTCTTCGATGAGCCCGTGGACCAGCCCGTGCACCTTGATATGACCGAACCCTACTGCCCACGCTTGAGACATAATTTAAGCCAGGCAGCGGCGGAGTTGGGACTCGCGCTCCATCCGGCAGCCACCTACGCCTGCACCGAGGGGCCGCGCTTCGAGACCCCGGCGGAGATCGCTGCCTATCGGTGCCTCGGGGCGGACCTGGTGGGGATGACCAACTTCCCCGAAGTGGCCCTGGCGCGGGAGGCCGAGATCTGTTATGCGGCAGTAGCCGTTGTGACTAACTATGCGGCAGGGATCTCCCCAAAACCCTTATCCAGCGCGGAGGTCCATCAAGTCATGGATAGATTAGGGCCTAGTCTGGAGAAGCTCTTCGTGCAGGCAATCCAGAAGGAGAAGGGGGATGACTGCCCCTGTCGCCATAGCCTTGACGCCTACCCAGGGGAGAGGGCCGCCTTTGGTCCCTGTGCCCTTCCCAGACTAAAAAGGACTGAGGACTGAAGACTGAGGACTGATATGCCTGACCTTCTGATCCAAGGGGCCACCATCCTTACCATGAATGAGAATAGGGAAACCCTGGCCCCCGGCTATCTGGCTGTGGAGGGGAATGCCATCTCCGCCCTCGGGCCCGGGGAGCCGCCCCCAGAGATCCAGGCCGCCAAGAAGGTTATGGATGGCTCGGGAAAGCTCCTCATCCCTGGCCTGGTGAATGCACACACCCATCTGGCCATGACCCTCTTCCGGGGCTATGCCGACGATATGCCCCTTATGGATTGGCTCGAGAAAAAGATCTGGCCTGTGGAGATGGGCCTCAAAGCCGAGGACGTCTATTGGGGGGCTATGCTGGGGGCGGTAGAGATGATAGCCTCCGGGACCACCTGCTTCAACGACATGTACCACTTCTTTGAGGCCACCGCCAGGGCAGTGGCGGACTCGGGCATCCGGTCGTGTCTCTCTGGAGTCCTTCTGGGCTTTCTCCCTAACGCGGAGGAGAGAATGGAGAGGGCCATTGACTTTGTGGCCGAGTGGCGGGGGGCGGCTGGAGGCCGAATCAATGTGATGCTGGGCCCCCATGCCCCTTACACCTGCCCTGACTGGTCGCTGGAGAAGATCGCCCGGGCGGCCTCAGAGCTGGGGGTGGGGATCCACATCCATCTCTCAGAGACCAGGAAGGAAGTGGAGGAGAGCCTCCAAACCCGGGGTAAGACACCGGTGGCCCATCTGGAAGGGTTGGGCCTCTTCCAAAACCGGGTGCTCGCCGCTCATTGCGTCCACGTGACGGACGAAGACATCGCGATCCTGGCCGAGAGGCGGGTGGGGGTGGCCCACAATCCAGGGAGCAATATGAAGCTGGCCTCGGGGGTGGCCCCGGTGCCCAAGATGCTGAAAAGGGGAGTGATGGTGGGCCTGGGGACCGACGGCGCAGCCAGCAACAATAATTTGGACATGCTAGAAGAAATGCGTTTAGCCGCCCTCCTCCACAAACTGGAGGGCGGGGACCCCACCCTCCTGCCGGCCTATCAGGCCTTAGAGATGGCCACCCGGGGGAGCGCTCGGGCCCTGGGCCTGGCCGATGAGATCGGCAGCTTGGAGCCGGGAAAGAAGGCGGACCTGGTGCTCCTCGATATGATGCAGCCCCACCTCTGGCCTCCTCACAGTATGGTCTCTCATCTGGTCTATGCCGCCCGCTCGAGCGACGTGGACACGGTGGTCATTGATGGCAAGGTAGTGATGGAGGGCCGCCGTTTCACCGAGATCGACCTGGGCTACGTCCTGGCCCGGGCCAGGGAGACGGCGGAGCGGCTGGTGGGGGTTAGGGGAGGCTTAGCGGCCAGATAACAAAAATTACTGAAGGCTGAGGACTAGGTGCGCAAGGAAACGGTATGAGTATCCTTGTGGTTGGTTCAATTGCCTTGGATACCGTGAGGACCCCCTTCGGCGAAGCCAGGGAGGTCCTGGGGGGCTCGGCCACCTATTTCTCTGCTGCGGCCAGCTTCTTTACAGAAGTCAATCTGGTGGGGGTAGTGGGGGAGGACTTCCCAGAGGAGCACATGGCCTTCCTGGAGAGCCGCTCCATCGATACCCGGGGTCTCCGGCGGATGCCGGGCAAGACCTTCCGCTGGGCCGGGGAATATGGCTTTGACCTGAACGAGGCCCACACCCTGGATACCCAGGTCAACGTCTTCGCCGATTTTAAGGCCGAGGTTCCCGAGGAATACCGCTCCAGTGAGTTCCTCTTCCTGGCCAATATCGACCCCGATCTTCAGAGGGATGTCCTGGGCCAGGTGAGGGAGCCCCTGTTGGTGGCCGCTGATACCATGAACTTCTGGATCCAGCGCAAGCCCGATTCTCTGCGAAGGACCCTGGAAGGGGTCCACCTCCTCATCATCAACGATGCCGAGACCCGGCAATTGGCAGGGGACCCCAATCTGGTAAAGGCCGCCAAGAGGATCCTGGACTGGGGCCCCAGAGCTCTTATTATAAAGCGGGGTGAGTATGGGGCCCTGATGTTCAACAATGGTAGGTGGTTTGCGGCCCCCGCTTATCCCCTGGAGGCCATCTTTGACCCTACCGGGGCCGGGGACACCTTCGCCGGCGGCTTCCTGGGGTATCTCGCCAATACCAGGAACCTGAGCGATGAGAACGTGAGGAAGGCCATCATCATGGGCTCCGTCATGGCTTCCTTCAACGTGGAGGACTTCTCCCTGGATCGCCTCAAGACCCTAACCTACCCCGAGATCGAGACCCGCTACCGGGAGTTCAAGAGGCTCGCCCACTTCGAGGATCTGTAAGTTATGTCAGGGGCATCGTAAAAGGGTAATGACACTGAGGGAAGATCTCTGGTTCTCGTTAAAGGGTTTGATATGCCCCTTAGGAAGCGGTCCCCGTCCGATCCTGCTCATTATTCTCCTATCGGCCCTGGTCCTCCGCCTGGTCTTTTACAGCCAGATCCTCCTCCCCTCGGGGCTGATAGATTTTAAGCCGGCAGGGACCGATATGAAGACCTATTATGACTGGGCTTTTAGGATCGCGGACGGCGACTGGATTGGGAAAGGGGTCTTCTATTATAACCCACTTTACCCTTACTTCTTGGGCCTCCTCTTCACTCTCTTTGGGAGGAATTTAGGGATAGTGGCCTTCTTCCAGATTACCCTGGGCCTGGTGAGCCTGGTGTTTATATACGCCATCGGCAAGGAGGTCTTCGGCGAGGCCACAGGCCTCTTGGCGGCAGCAATGGGGGCCTTTTATAATATGTTCATTCTATACGAGCAGGTGCTCTTGCCAGAGTCCTTAGGGGTTCTCCTCAGCCTCGGCGCCTTTTACCTATTACTACGCTTCCAAGAAGATCAGAGGGCTTATCAGGTTTTCCTCGCCGGAGCCTTTTTAGGCCTTTCGGCCCTGAATCGCTCTATATTCCTGGCCCTTGCCCCCTTCATTGGGGCTTGGGTCTTGATCAATAAAAGGGTCCCTAAAGGGAAAAAGCCCTTGTCCTTAGTTTATTTCCTTTTACCCATGGCCCTTGTCATTGCGCCAGTGACCTTGCGAAACTACCTGGTCGGTGGTGACTTGGTGCTATTGACCTCGAATGGCGGAGTAAACTTCTTCATCGGCAACAGCCGAAACTCCGAGGGCGTTTTCCATTATCCCCCACCCTATGAGGATATAAATAGGCGAATAAATCTGGAAAGGCTCAGACCCTCTGAGGCCTCCAGGCTCTGGTTTCGGGAGGCGGTGAAATCCATAAAACAGGAACCAGGGAGGTATCTTAATTTATTGCTAAGGAAAATCGCCCTCTTCTGGGGCCGGTGGGATGTGCCGAATAATATAGATTATGAGACGGTCAAGCGCTACTCCTCTCTATTGAGGAACCCATTACTGAGCTTCGGCCTCCTGGCGCCCCTGGGACTCACAGGTGCTTTCCTTTCCCTTGCCTGGATCAGGAAGGCCTTTCTTTTACATCTATTTGTTGTGGTTTACTCCTTCTCTGTAGTGGCCTTCTTTGTGGTAGGCAGGTTCCGGCTGCCAATGGCACCATTTCTTATGGTCTTCGGGGCCTATACCCTCTGTTATTGGTACGAGAGGTTTAAAGAAGGAAAATATCCTTACGTGTTTTGGTCCTTGATTTTATTTATGATCCTTTGGATGGCGGTAAACCTCCAGCCCCTTTATACGCAGCTCGGGGTCTAGAGTTGTGTATGGAGCTGTTAAGTCATGTCCACTGAAAATATTATCATCCGGGGCGCTAGGGAGCACAATCTCAAATCCATTGACCTGGAGATCCCGCGTAACAGGCTGGTGGTAATCACTGGGGTCTCTGGCTCGGGTAAGTCCACTTTGGCCTTTGATACCATCTATGCCGAGGGGCAGCGGCGCTACGTGGAGTCCCTCTCTGCCTATGCCCGCCAGTTCCTGGAGCAAATGGACAAGCCCGACGTAGACCTGATCGAGGGGCTCTCCCCTGCCATCTCCATAGAGCAGAAGACAGCCAGCAAGAACCCCCGCTCCACAGTGGCCACGGTGACCGAGATCTATGACTACCTCCGCCTCCTCTTTGCCCGGGTGGGAAAGCCCCACTGCTACCAATGCGGTAGACCCATCACCTCCCAGACTATCCAGCAGATCGTGGACCAGGTTGTGGCCCTTCCCCTGCAAAGCAGGTTCCAGATCCTGGCACCGGTTGTGCGGGGCCGGAAGGGGGAGTACCGCCAGGTCTTCTCTGAAATGCGCCGCCAGGGCTTTGTTCGGGTCCGGGTGGACGGAAAGATGCGGGAGCTGGAGGAGGAGATCGTCCTTGACAAGAACAAGAAGCATTCCATTGAGGTTGTGGTAGACCGCCTTATTGTTGCCGAGGATATGGGCCGCCGCCTGGCCGATTCCCTGGAGATTGCCCTCAAACTGGCCGAAGGGATTGTGGTGGTGAGCATACTGGATGGGAAGGACCTCACCTTCTCGGAGCGGCTGGCCTGCATCCAGTGCGGGGTGAGCTACCCGGAACTCTCCCCCCGCGTCTTCTCCTTTAACAGCCCTCATGGTGCCTGTCCCTCCTGCGGCGGGCTGGGGACCAAGGCAGAATACCTCTATGATAGCTCCAGGGAAGGGGGATTCTATTTAGGCGAGGGCCTGGATTACCTGGACCGGCGCTACAAATGGACCCAGTCGGCGCGGGTGCGGGAGAAAATAGAGAACTACGTGGAGCGGCTTTACAGTTCCCGTCCCTGCCCTGATTGTCAAGGGACGCGCCTGCGCAAGGAATCATTAGCGGTGAAGGTGGCTGGCCTCTCCATTGCTGATGTGGCCCGTTTTTCAGTGAAGGAGGCCCTCCGCTTCTTCAATAACCTTGCCTTGAGCGAGAAGGAACACGAGATCGCTCGCCGTATCCTGAAGGAGATCCGGGAGAGACTGGGTTTCCTCGTAAATGTGGGCCTGGATTATCTGACCCTGGATCGGCCTGCGGCCACCCTTGCTGGAGGCGAGGCCCAGCGGATTCGCCTGGCCACCCAGATAGGCTCGAGCCTGGTGGGCGTCCTCTACATCCTGGACGAGCCCAGCATAGGGCTCCATCATCGGGACAACGTGCGCCTCCTCAATACATTAAAGCGCCTCCGGGATCTGGGAAACACGGTGCTGGTGGTGGAGCATGATGAGGAGACCATCAGGGCTGCTGACTACGTCATCGATCTAGGGCCGGGGGCAGGGCTCTCGGGGGGGTGGGTGGTGGCGTGTGGTGCCCCCACCGATATTATGGCCAACAAGGCCTCCCTTACCGGCCGATACCTGGCGCGGGAGCTTCAGATTCCGGTCCCCCGGATAAGGCGCCCCTTGACCGGCCTCTATCTCACTATCGTGGGGGCGCGGGAGTTTAACCTCAAGAGTATCGAGGTGGAGATTCCCATCGGGGTCTTCACCTGTGTCACCGGGGTATCGGGCTCTGGTAAGAGCACCCTGGTAAACGAGATTCTGAGGAAGGCCCTGGATGTAAAGTTTTATGGTTCTCGGGAGCGGCCGGGGGCACACGACAAGATCCTGGGGACAGAGCACATTGATAAGGTGATTAACATCGATCAGGCCCCCATCGGCCGCACCCCGCGATCTAATCCCGCCACTTATACCGGGGTCTTCGGCCTTATCCGTGACCTCTATGCCCTTGTCCCTGAGGCGAGGATGAGAGGCTACAGGCCGGGCCGTTTCAGCTTCAATGTCAAAGGGGGCAGATGCGAGGCCTGCCAGGGGGATGGGCTTATCAAGATCGAGATGCACTTCCTCCCCGATGTCTATGTAACCTGTGAGGTGTGTAAGGGGAAGCGCTATAACCGGGAGACCTTGGAGATCAAATACAAGGGGAAAAACATTGCTGAAGTCCTGGACATGACAGTGGAGGAGGCCCTCGGTTTCTTCGAAAAGGTCCCCCGGGTAAAAGAGAAGCTCAAGACCCTCTACGACGTTGGCTTAGGCTATATCAAGCTGGGGCAGCCGGCCCCTACCCTCTCGGGCGGGGAAGCCCAGAGGGTGAAGCTCGCCAAGGAGCTGAGCAAGCGAAGTACCGGGAGAACCCTCTATATCCTGGATGAGCCCACCACTGGCCTTCATTTTCATGATATCCAGCAGCTCCTGGATGTGCTCCATCGGCTGAGGGACGCAGGTAATACTGTCCTGGTCATTGAGCATAACATGGAGGTTATCAAGACGGCCGATTGGATCATCGACCTGGGCCCGGAGGGAGGAGACGAAGGGGGATACTTGGTGGCCGCCGGGAGGCCCGAAGAAATAGCGGCCACCAAGGGTTCTTATACAGGCCAGTTCTTAAGACGGGTCTTGAGGTGGGGATTTGAGGCTCAATTGGCGGGATAACGAATGGGCAGGTTCCAGGTCAAGGCGAGATCTCGTCCGCCTCGGACCACAGAGACCCGGAGCCTCAAATATCTGGGATGCAGAGAGAAGCTGTCCCTGGGGAAAGCCACATAGAAAGAGGCCCCTGCAATGGCCTCCGACTGAGGTCCATCCCCTGAGGCCGCGAAAGTAGCCTTCCTATCCTCCAGCCCTGGAGGGGCGAGGGCCTTGGCCCGCCTTCCTCCATCGTCCTCGAGATAGACCCGGGTATAGGGGTCCTCCAGGAGACGGGGCGGCAAGCTACCCGCTAGAGCTTCGAGGTTGAGATGGAAATAATAGAATAGATTGTGGTCAAAAGGCCCCCCCTCTTTAGCCTCCCTCAGTTCTGTCTGTTGCCGATCCGCAGGCCAATTCTCCCTCTCGGCCTTCGCCTGAACTTCCCTGACGAGCTTCTCTGGGGTCTCGAAGGTGGCTCGAATCTTGAGACCCCCCGCCTCGTCGATTCTGGTGAGGAGGTACCAGGTCTCAAAGTAATGCCTTTCCGCCAGGGCCTTGCCCCCTATTTCGGGCGCCTTCCCTGGGGTCAGACCTGGTGCCTGGGGAAGGGCTTCCTGGCCAGCTTTCCTTTCACCCTCCCCCAGATGAAAAAAAACGAACCAAATAGAGAACGCGAAGGTGAGGATCAAAAGTCCTAAACTTCCGAGGAGATTCTTTCTTTTCCTGAGGCGGCTGAAGATACGACGTAACCCTCCCAGGTATTCTATCCATCTCCAGGGCCGTCTCCAGTCAGACTCCACTTCAAGACTATCGGGACCCTCCAACCTTGCCGACCAGTGTTCCCCTTCCAAGGGGCCCTCCCCCAGGATATGCCACTTGGCCTTGCCTTCTTCCGGGCCACCCGGAGCCATGGAGGGGGTTAGGGTCTTCCCTTCCCCTGATTCATCGACAGGCGGCATAAACCTGACCCCCGTCTTAATCTGCTAATACTTAATGATCCTGAGCCCTTTTCCCATGAGGTATCTTTTCACATCCTCGTCCAATTCGGTGTCAGTGATGAGGATGGGGGAACCCTCCCAGGCCTCAGGGCCCGTATGGGGAGAAGGCCCCTTTTCCGTTCTAGGTCTGGCATCGGAGGAGATTATAAAACCGGGGACCCTAACCCTGACCCGGCTCCCCTGGGGCTCTAAGGACTCCCAAAAATCGGAAGGATTATCTTGATAGGCCATCTGGGCCAGCTTGAGGATTTTCTCTATGGCCGACGTCGGCTTATCGGGTGCCAGCCTTACTATCGAATAACCATGGGCCTTAGCGATGCGAGCCAGGCCCTCGGGCAGATCTGAGAAATCGACAATGTATCTTAGGCCATCCCTCCCCTTCACAAGCCTCCCCGCCTTGATCTCTATGCTATAGCCAGCCTTAGGGTCCTCGATGATAGTAACGTTGACCTGGGACTCGTATTTTTGGTGGAGGAGTTCCAGGAGGAAGTCTACCATCCCCTCTCTGTTCCCGGGATCCAGGGCTATGAACTCCCCCATCTTATCCTCTTTGAGACCCTCTCGTGAAGGGGAAGTATCCGGTCCCTTATCTCCGGAAACTATTATCTCGCTTATCTGAATGCCACTTTTCCTTGCATAGTCCACCAGATAACGGGGGATGGAAGGCTCGGCCTTCCGGAGTAAATTGATGATATTTACCTTGCCCTTGAGGAGGCTATCCTCCCCTTTAACAACAACCCAGTCCCCTTTAAATACAACCTTAGCCTTGTTGCCCAGGACAATGGAGCTCAGGGGCCGGACGGCATAATAGCCTGCCAGGGAAAAGACCTGATTAAATACCCCTTCCCAGCTCTTCTCGGAACGGAGCTCAACTACTTTGTAATCTGGCGAAGTGGATTCTATGAGCTCCTTCACCTCGACGGGCAGGCTCCCCTTCATGTCCAGGAGGAGCCTCTTTCCGGAGGAAACCTCCACCAGGGGCAGGGCCCTCAGATCAATCCTGATATTGCCGTCCCTGCCCAGGGGAAGGTATAAAAGCCCTTCGGAGACGTAGTTCTCTTCGAGTCCAACAAAAAGCGAGTGCAGGGTCCTTTCGAGCAAAGGGATAGTCGGGACCTCCTCGACTCCCCTTTCCCCCTTTTCCGAAGGCGCCCCCTTATCGGCGACGGAGGTCGATGGCTTCGGGGTGGATGGGGGTGGCGGCTTCACCTCCCTTGCCACCCCACTCCCCCTTTTGGCCGAAATTATCCTTGGCGGCGCCCCCCTGGGCCAGGCCCTCTGAGTCAAAGATCGAATTCGAAGGGGGATCTTTATCTCTTTTCCTGCCGGTATGACGCCTATGTCTTTCACCTCTGGGTTCAAACGCATGAAGGCCTCTAAAAAGCCGTAAAGCTCGTCCTGGCGGATCGGGAATTGGATCGAGGTGAGGGTCTCCCATAAGGACTGTCCTCGCAAAACCCTTACTATTTTTATATTCCGCCACCCGGCTTCCCACCCCTCCTCCGCCCGGACTTCCCCGATCATCCTATCTAACGGCTGGGTCTGATAGGGGGTTGCCCGAGCCTCCTTCCTTTCCCAATTCCAGATGGAATATAAGAAGACCGTAGCCGTTAAAGCCAGGACGAGAAACGCCAGGCCTCCGAAGAGTTTTACCCTCCTCCGGCGTTGGACCACGGCAGGGGGATACCACTCCACGTATCGAATTTTCCGCCCCCCTTTTCTCACCTCTCCTCCGGATCAAATGAAAATGGGGGTATTAATCGATGGTCCGGGTTCCGCCCCCCGAGGTAGTTAGGGTGGCCGAGACCCGGGCCATAGTGTTGCCGGAGCCGGTGACGTACTTCCAGGTGAAGCCATCCATCGGGGGATTCTTCAGCCCCTCCATCACCCGCTGGAGGGCCGTGGTAATGTCCTCACCCGTATCAGGGAAGTTGTAGGTGAGGTTTGAGAGCTTCTTCTGGGCAAAGTCAAGGGTGATGCCACCCCTTGCCCCGGCCACTGTGGCTTTGGCAGACTGGGTCTCGGCCTCAGTGCGGAGGTCCACGTACTTCGGGATGGCCACCGCCGCCAGCAGGCCCAGAATGATCAGGACGACTATAAGCTCAATCAGGGTAAAGCCTTTTTGGTCCTTGAAACTCATCGGTTCTCTGCCCCCTCTCTTTACTACCCATTTTTGGGAAGGGCAGCGATTTTAATCATAGGGCCTCGCTGCCCTTCCCCCAAGATCAGTCGATGGTCCCAACGCCTGCCAAAGTGGCCGAGACCCGTGCCATAGTGTTCCCGGAACCCGATATATAGTTCCAGGTGAAGCCGTCCATTGGGGGGTCCTTCAGCCCCTCCATCACCCGCTGGAGGGCCGTGGTAATGTTCTCACCCGTATCAGGGAAGTTGTAGGTGAGGTTTGAGAGCTTCTTCTGGGCAAAGTCAAGGGCGATGGCACTCTGACCGCCACCCACGAGGGCCCGGGCAGACTGCCTCTGCGCCTCTGTCCTGAGGTCTATATACTTCGGGATGGCCACCGCCGCCAGCAGGCCCAGGATGATGAGGATTATGATCAGCTCGATCAGGGTAAAACCCCTTTGATCCCTTTGTGTTTGGGGCATCCTTTTCTCACCTCCTTTCCTTTCAGCGTCGAACCAAACGCACCATATCCCACATGGGGAGGAAAACGGAGAGGGCCAGGAAGAAGACCATGCCCCCCACGAAGACCAGAAGAACGGGCTCCAGGGCCGTGGCAAGATTTTTGATGGTATAATCGGCCTCCATGTCGTAGTGCTCCGATATCCTCTGGAGCAGACTGTCCATTTCCCCTGTTTTCTCCCCCACTGCCACCATTTGCACCACCAGGGGCGGGAAGAGGGGATTTTTGCTCATGGGCTCGGCCAGGGTCTTTCCCTCTTCCACTTCCAGGGCAATATCATTGATGGCTATGTCCACAACCCTGTTCCCTACGGCCCGGGAGACGATCTCCAGGGACTTCAGGATGGGGATACCAGTCCTCACTAAGACCCCAAGGATGTGAGCGAAGCGGGACATGGTGAGCTTGAGGACAAGGGGGCCTAATATGGGGACCTTGAGCTTCAGCGCATCCCATTGAAGCCTGCCCCCAGGGGTTCTGATATAGAGGCGGAAGGCCCCGAAAAAGGCCAGGGCGCCGCCCAAAATGAATGGCCAGTTTTTCTGGATGAACAGGCTTATGCGGAGGACGATCCTGGTGGGCAGGGGTAGAGTGGCCTTGAAGGTGGAATAGAGGATGGCGAACTTAGGGACAACAAAGGTGGTAATGATCCCTATGGCTAGAAAGATGGCCACTACTACAAATACGGGGTAGCGGGTGGCCGCCTTGATCTTGGCGACCGTTTCAGCTTCGTGCTCGGCAAGATCGGCTAGCCTCTCTAAGGCCTCCACCAAAAAGCCCCCGGTCTCTCCAGCCCTTACGGTGTTGATGTAGACTTCGGAGAAGGCCCGGGGGTGCTTAGCCAATGCATCGGAGAAGGATGAACCCGCTTCAATGTCCCTGGAGATGGCCAGGGTGATGGACCGGAGCCTCTTGTTCTTTGTCTGCTTGACAAGGGTGTCGAAGCCGCTCAGCAGGGGGATGCCTACTTTGAGGAGGGTGGCTAACTGGCGGGTGAAGAAGATCATGGCCTCTGGATTTATCCGCTGGAAAGGGACGACCAGCTCTGGACGAGAGGAGGCCTTCTTTATAGAGATGGGAAAGTAGCCGCTCTCGCTCAGGCGCTGGGCTACAGCCCCATGGCTCACGGCCTCCATCCGGCCACTCACCGCTCCCCCGAATCTGTCGCGGGCTTTATATTTAAATAAGGGCATTTCCCTTTGCTGTAACTCAACCCTTTAGGGTTGATAAGTCAAGGCTAAAGCCTTGAGTTACGTATTTGTGAGCCGAGCACCCGCTTGCGGGTCGTGCCTGATAAATCAGGCAACTACTCTACCTGGGTGGCCCGGAGCACCTCCTCCACCGTGGTAAGCCCGGCCAGCACCTTGCGGAGGCCGTCCTCCCGTAGGGTTTTCATACCTGCACGGAGGGCCTCCCGTTTGATCTCCCCAGTGGCCCCTTTGTTCATTACCCGTTCCCGGATGGCTTCATTTATCACCATCAACTCAAAGATGCCAATCCGCCCCCGGTAGCTTGAGTTCTTACAGAACTGGCACCCCCTCCCCCGGTAGAAATTGAGGCCACCCTGCACCTGGCTCAGGCCCAGCAGGCTGAGCATTCTCTGGCTGGGCTCATAGGCCTCCTTGCACTTTTCGCAGATGGTCCTGACCAGCCGCTGGGCCAGGACCCCGGCCACTGATGAAGATATAAGGAAGGGCTCAATACCCATGTCTACGAGCCTCGTCAGGGCCGTGACCGCATCATTGGTGTGTAGGGTGCTGAAGACCAGATGCCCGGTCAAGGCAGCCTGAATAGCGGTCTGGGCCGTTTCCGCGTCCCGAATCTCTCCCACCATAACAATGTCGGGGTCCTGCCTTAAGATGGAACGCAAGCCAGTGGCGAAAGTGATCCCTGCCTTGGGATTGACCTGGGATTGGCGGATGAGCTTCAAGTGATACTCTACGGGGTCCTCGATAGTGACTATATTCTTTTCCGGGGTATTAATGGCGTTAAGGGTGGCATAAAGGGTGGTGGTCTTGCCGCTTCCCGTGGGTCCAGTGACCAGGATCAGGCCGAAGGGTTTAGTTATCAGGCGCTCAAATCTCTCCCGGGCCTCCTCCGAGAAGCCCAGATCCTGAAGGGAAAGTAGCGCCCCACGCCTATCCAGGAGGCGTAACACTATGTTCTCCCCATAGATGGTGGGGAAGGCCGAGACCCGGAGGTCAATCTCCCGGTCCTCAACCTTCATGCGGAAGCGGCCATCCTTAGGCGTCCGCGAGTCGGCAATGTCCAGCTCTGATAGAATCTTTATTCGGGAGATGAGGGCCGATTGCAGGTGCTTTGGGAAGGAGAAGGTCTCGTGGAGGACGCCATCTATCCTGAGGCGGACGTGGAGTGCCCCCTCGTCGGGCTCCAGGTGTATGTCACTTGCCTTGTCCCTGACGGCCGAGATAATGAGGAGATTGACCAGCTTGATCACCGGGGCCACTTCGGCTACCTTCTCAAGCCTCTCGGCGGTGATAGTCCTCTCATCTTCTAAGCCCATAATTCCTAAATCCAGGCCCTTCACTACCTCAGCGATGGAGCCCCTTGTGGCATAATACTGATCCAGGGCCTGGCTGATGTCTGACTCGGTGGAGACCACTGCCTCCACCTCACAGCCGCTGGACTGCCGGACCTGATCGAGGGCCAGGATGTTGGTGGGCTCGGCCATGGCGATGGTCAGGGTGCTGCCGATCTTGAAGATGGGAAATACCTTGAATCGCCGCGCTACATCCTCGGGCACGGTCCCAAGGACCTCCGGGTCTATGAGGTAGTCGGAGAGCTTCACGTAAGGGACACCGGCCAGGTCGGCCAGGGTGGAAGCCAGCACCTCCTCGGGGACCAGGCCCCTTTTAAGAATGATCCGATGCAGGGGCTCCCGGGTCCTGGCCTCTTCCTCCAGGGCCTGCTTTAGCTGGGCCGAGTTCAAAAAGCCCTCTTCCAGGAGCCTTTCCCCCAGCGATTTCTTCAAGATGGGCATTTATTTTCTCCTTTCCCCAACCATACAGAGGCCATGCCCTATGCCTTGGGTAACAGTGCCTCGATCTTGGCAAGCAAGATGGCCAGGTCTAGCGGCTTCACCAGATACGCATCGGCCCCGCTCTTTAAAGAGACATCGCGGTCAACCGTCCCAGCCCGAGCGGTGAGCATAATGATGGGGATATGCTTGTAGCGCACGTCGAACTTGAGCAGTCTGGCCACCTTGTAACCGTCGAGCTTGGGCATCATCACGTCCAGGATGATGAGATTGGGCTTTTCGGCCCGTGCCTTGTGGAGGCCCTCCTCACCATCAATGGCAGTAATCACCTGGTAGTTATTGGCCTCCAGGAAATCCTTTATCATGGTCACAATGAGGTTCTCATCGTCGACCACCAGGATTTTGGGCTTATCGGTCATGGTTTCCTCATGAGGCTCTAAAAAGTCTTTAGGGATTCGCCCTCCTCCCTCAGGAGTTTTCGGATCATGGCGAGGAGGCGCATGGGATCTAGCGGCTTCACCAGATACGCATCGGCCCCGCTCTTTAAGGAGGTCTCCCGGTCGGAAGGGGCTGCCCTAGCGGTAAGGATGATGATGGGGATGTGACTGTATTTTTTGTCGAACTTGAGAAGCCAGCAGACCTTGTAACCGTCGAGCTTGGGCATCATCACGTCCAGGATGATGAGATTGGGCTTTTCGGCCCGTGCCTTGTGGAGGCCCTCCTTACCATCGTAAGCGGCCAGCACCTCATAATCATGGCTTTTTAGAAAGTCAGCAATCATCTCCACCGTCGCGGGCTCATCGTCCACTACCAGGATCCTCTTCCTTTTGGCCATCTCTGATCATTGATGTAGCGCTGCAACTCGTCTGCAGCGATATCCGTCGGAGGCAAGCTCCGACGCTACTACTACATTAGGAAATCACTCCCCCAGCCTCAAGGTGTGCTGGACTCCGTCCTTTATCAAGAGCACGCTGTCCTTCTGAATGGCCACCACCCTGGCACCGCCGATCTCATCCCCTACCTTGACTACATAATCGTTGATCACGGCGTGGGTCTTTCCCTGATCCCAGACGATCCCGGTGAGCTTGAGATTGAGGGGGGCCTTCCCCGGTTCCCCCTTGACGGCTTTAAGCCTCCCGCCCTCTATAGAGAAGGGGTCGCGGCCCCAATCCTGGGAGGCCCGCTGGAGCATTGATTGACGCCTGGCCTCTTCCTTGGGGTCGGCTGTGGCCGTGGCCTTGAATGGCAGGACGCTGAGGGGCACCGAAAGCGATTTGAGGGGCTTAGGGAGCCCACTCTTCCTGGGCATATTGAAGGCGAAGATGGTGGCAGCGATCACCACAAGGGCCAGGAGGATTTTCATCCTGCGATTCAGGGGCAGCATTATCATCAAGCCTCACTTCCGCCACATATAGGCCACCAAAACAAAGCGGGCCGTCAGATAAGGACTCTCTCCCTTCTGGAGGCGCAGGGAATCCAATGTGAAGAGGAGGGACTTCCCCTTCATACCTTCTAAATACCTTCCCAAGTCTAAGTAGCGGCCCTGGACCTGGATCTCTACCGGAAGCCTTTGGTAAAGGGCTTTAGGTTCAGGCACCTTCTCCTCCAGGGGCTTCATAGAGAGGATGCGGATATTATGGCGCTGGAGGTCCTGGGAGAGCTCCTCCAGGATCCGGGAGACGTTTTTTCGGGATAGGACCTTCACATCCAGGAAGGCCGCCTTCTCCTGGGCAGCGGCCGCCTCCTCCCTGAGCCTGGTCGTCTCCGCCAGGAGACGATTGGCCTCTGCTGCCTTCTTGGCCAAAGAGGAGAGCTCCACCTTGATACGGGCCGCCTCCTCCTTTTTGGGAAGGACCAGGAGGAACCAGGCCAGGGGGAGGGTTATGAGCACTAGGCCCCAGAGGACCTTTTCTTTAAGGCTGAGACCCATAATTCATCCCATTCCTAGCGTGATCTCGAATTCAAGGGCCCGCACGCCATAGCCCTGGTTTTCACTCGATGTGATCAAATCTACCTCCCGGAAGAAAGGGGAGCCCGTTAAGAGGGCGATATACTTGGCCAGGGCCTCCTCGGCCCCCATACCGGGATCGGAGAAGACCACTCCCTTCAAGCGCATCCGACTCCCCCTCTCCCATGCGATCTCCGTCAGGGAGATGTTCTTTGGGGTAATATGGCTGAGTTCCTTAAGGACCCCGTGCCATATGGGCTCCCGCCTCACCAGTTGCTCATAGGCTTCAAGCTTTGGGCCTAACTGAGCGGTAAGGCCGCGGAGCCCTTCCAGCTCAATCATCGCCGGCACCAGTTTTGCCGCCTCCACCTTCCTGATTGCCAGGGCCCGCTGGTAATAAGAGACCTGGGCCCTCTGGAAGGCATAAAACATAAGGAAGAAAAGGACCAGGGCGGCAAGGGCAAGCCGCAACCCGAACCGGACCCAATGGAGGCGCTTCTCTACCTTCAATCGCGGCGGCAGGAGGTTTATGGCCGGGGCCGGCTCCAGGGCGAGTCCTATAGCCACTGCAAAGCGAGGGCCTACCTCTGTCAGGCCATCACGATTGAGGGCAGGGGAGAGCTCCAGGGTGGCAAAAGGGTTTATGGCCTCCACCGGTAGGCCCAGGCCGTCGGCCAGGAAGGGGACAAGGTTTCTAAGGCGAGATGTCCCCCCCGAGACGATCACCGTCTGAATGGTGGCCCCATAGAACTGTTCCTGGTAATAGCCCAGGGATAGCTTGATCTCGGTGAGGAGGCGTTCCAGGCCTTGCCGGAGCATGACTGCCATCTGGGGAGGGTAATGCCCCTCTAAAGGGGCCTCCAACTCCTCCTCTAGTCCCACCCCCCGCTTATACCTTTCCGCCTGTTGGGAGTCGATTTCTACCTTCTCCCCCTCCACCACCACTGTCCCCATCAAGGCGTCAGTCAAGGTGTCCCCGGCTGCGGTAATCTCCCGGCTAAACTGGAGCTCACTTCCTTTGAAGAAGGCAAAATTGGCATGGGCGGCCCCGAGGTCCAGATAGGCCCTGACCTGACCATTGACGGCCTCAGGCCTCGCCCTATTCAAGTTCCAGAGGGCTAAAGGAATGACAGTAAAAGCCATGGGTTCCAGGCCTGCCTCTTTGATAATGGAGGCCTGGGCCTCGGCAAAGCTCTGCTCTACCGCGGCAACAAGGAGGGCGTATTTCACCGCTCCATCATGGTCAGTGAACTCATGGAGGACTACGAAATCCACAAGGGCCCTTTCAACAGGGAAGGGGGCCAGCTTGGCGACCTCCCACCTCACAGCATTTGCTAACTCCTTATCCGGCATCTTGGGCAACATAATCCGACGCACCAGGGTGGAGGGGCCATAGAGGGCAGAGACGGCCTGCTTGGTTCTAATTCTATTTTCAGCAATCAGGTCCCGGATAGTAGCAATAATGGCGCTCCGCTCGTCAAGGCCCTCCCTTCGCCGGATGTCAATCTCGCGGAAGCCGGCGCTGAGGAGGCGAAAGCCCCCATGGGAGGCGGAGATTTCCACCACCTTTATAGAATTGATTCCGATATCCAGGCCTAAAACGGCCTTTCTTTTAAAATTCATCGCTAAGAGTAACCCACGTAAATAAGGCCTTCCTGGGAAGCCCCTCCATTTGCAACTGTCTTTTCGCTGAACCCTATGGTCAGGGTGGCATTAGTAGCAGGCCCACTGAAGGTCAATCTCAGATTCACAGTGCTGGAAGCAGGGATTGTATAGGTGGTAGTGAGGTTAAACTGGCCAGTGGGGCTGCTGAGGTCTCCACTCCACTCAGGTCCGCCTCCACCAAAATTTACGCCGGTCAGGCGACGGTTGTTGCCTGTCCAAGTTACATTTATACTGCTGATAGTTATAGCCGTTGGGCTGGTATTTATCAGGGAGATGTCGTGATTAGTGTTTCCATTGTCATTAGAGGCTGCGTTTTGTCTTATAGGCCCTGCAGTCTGA
>JACRGL010000035.1 GCA_016212365.1 Candidatus Methylomirabilota bacterium
ACGGAGAAGTCATACCCGCCCCCTTTGCCCATAAGAGGCTCCTGGTAATTCGACAGCCTGTAGGAGTAGCAGGGGCAATAACCCCATGGAACTTCCCGGCTACAATGATAACCAGGAAGGTCTCCCCTGCCCTGGCAGCGGGCTGCACTGTGGTCCTCAAGCCCGCGGAGCAAACCCCTCTTACGGCATTAGAGCTGGCAAGGCTCTTCGAAGAGGCCCAGCTCCCCCCAGGCGTCCTCAATGTAGTAACTGCCCTGGACCCTGTCCCTATTGGAAAGGAACTCCTCACTAACCGGCTGGTCAGGAAGATAGGCTTTACAGGCTCCACCGAGGTGGGCAAGCTCCTCATGCAGGGTGCTGCGGAACAGCTAAAGAGGGTCTCCTTTGAGCTGGGCGGCCATGCCCCTTATATTATCTTCGAGGATGCAGACCTGGAAAAGGCCATTGATGGTGCTATAGCAGCCAAGTTCCTCCGGGCTGCGGGCCAATCCTGCATCTGCATCAACCGCATCTATGTCCACCACAAGGTAGCTGAGGATTTCACCCGGCGTTTCGTCGATAAGGTCAAGAAGCTCAAGGTGGGCAACGGCTTTGAGGAGGGCATCCAAGTTGGGCCCCTTATTGATAAAAGCACCTTCGAGAAGGTGAGCCGCCATGTGGAGGATGCCTTGAAGAAGGGCGCTACCCTTGTGTGCGGGGGGAGACGCATCACGGAAAAGGGGATGGATAAGGGCTACTTCTATGAACCTACAGTCCTGGCCAATGTGAACCACACCATGCTCATCACAAAGGAGGAGACCTTTGGCCCTGTGGCCCCTATCATTCCCTTTGAGAAGGAAGAGGAAGTGATAGCCATGGCCAACGATACGGATTACGGTTTAGCGGCTTATCTGTTCACCAGGGACTTGAGCCGGGCCTTCCGGATAGCAGAGAGGCTGGAGGTTGGTATGGTAGGCCTGAATGACGCTGGTCCCCAGACCCCTGAAGCCCCCTTTGGAGGCGTCAAGGAGAGTGGTATAGGCCGGGAAGGGGGAAGACAGGGTATTGACGAGTACCTGGAAGACAAGTTCATATCAATAGGAATCTAATATAAACGCACCCCTCTCCCTATCAATCCCCCCTCCTTTGTCCTCCCCCCTCGTGGGGGGAGGAGAGGTGGGGGGCAAGGGGAGAGGGAAGGGTGAGGGAACATCGAGGAGGAGGGTTTTCTCGTCCGGTCTCAGGCAAAGACCTGGGGCCTTTGTATTTCCGGTCCCTCCTACAGGGAAAATAACTCCTAAACAGCAGGACGTTCTGGACCGCCTCTGGCGGGAAATAGTGGAAATGGGTTAGAACAGCTCATCCGGGAATCCAAGAAGGGCCAGCTCGAAGGAGGAACAGTCAAAATAGTAGAAGCGTTCAAGCTCTTCGGGGACTGTGATGCTCTCCTTCGCTTCGAAATTGAAGACCCTGTCCGCTATACGGACATGATGAATGCTCTGGTTAATCGGGTCTGCCGGATTCCGGGAGTGCAGGATACCAGGACCTACCTTGCGGTTCCCTTCCCCACTTCCTGAAGGGATCAGGCTGCTGGAACGCTGGCAGGGCAAATGTGGTTCAAAAGCTCAGCCAGCCCTCTGGTCGACTTCATTCGCCATTGCAAATCTCCTGGCCTGAGGTGGCGCAGCAAGGGGCAAAGCTACCGATACGGGACATGTGGGCGCATAAGTAAAAGTATAAGAGCCTGCAGGAGCTCAGGAGAAAGCATAGAATTAAGAGGGAGTAAAGCCTTTTTGTTGCTAAATACGGAACAAATTTTCTTGTATTTCTCACTTTATCTGTGATAATAGAGAGGATTTTTCTGCGGACAATCACTGAGGTCTCTATTTAGGGAGGAAATAGCTCTGAGTGGCCCGAGATAAAGGCCCGTGTCGTTAAGATAAGGGATGCTTCGAGCTATAAACAGGGAAAAGGACTCGTATTGAGGTTTATAGAAAAGTATAGGAGGCAGTATCCCTCCCTTGTGGCCTCCTTTTCAGAGGATAAAGCATAACAATATTTTAAATTATACTGATTCCATATAATAACAAAAATAGATATATAATGCTGAA
>JACRGL010000038.1 GCA_016212365.1 Candidatus Methylomirabilota bacterium
GGTCGGCGAAGGCCAAGAACAAGAGGGATACCACCGCCACCCTTTTTTCAAAGAGGAGGATGCTCAGGAAGGAACCCATCAGGAAATAGGTAGAGCCGTGGGGCCCCTTTTGTTCCGGTGGCTTCAAGAGCAGGCCAAAGGTCCGGCAGAACCATGTGTTGAAGGCCGGTAGGCGCAGGCGGAGAAGGTCAACGGATGTTATGAAAAAGGCAATCGGACCCAGGATAAAGAGGGCCTCCCTCTTGGAGAGGCCGAGGGCGAGATAAAGGAGGGGGATGATCCCCCCAAAGGCATGCCAGATCCGTCGGGGCCAGGGGGGAGGGACTTCGCCTTTTAAGACGGGTGTGGGGCTTAAGCGTGAAAACAAGGGATTTCACATTTGATGAGCTACTGGCCACTATAGATATTGGCCATAGCGGATCTTTTCCACCACTTCTTTGATCCGTCGGTAGTTCTCTATTTCTCTCAGGATGTCCTCGGTGGTTACCAGCTCCGCGGGGCCACCGCTACCCTCCAGGCGCACCTTCTCCTCCAGGGTCCGCCGTATGACCTCGGCCAGGTCAGACCCGGTCATCTTCACCGTCCGGGCCAGAATGGAATCGTAATCAAGCCCTTGGAAGAGACGGCGACCCGCGATCCTCTCCGCCTTCCTCTGGTGGATTTCCAAGATCTGCCGCTTGTCTTCGCTGCCTGGGAGAGGGACCTCGATGAGCCGATCGATCCGCCCCGGGCTAATCAAGGCTGGATCCACGGCGTCAGGTCGGTTGGTGGAGGCCACCACCAAGATCTGGTCATAGGCCTTTAGCTCGTCCAGGTTTTCCAGGATGGTGTTGACCAGCCGGCGCGAAGCACCCCGGGTCTCCTCCGATCCCCGGTCCAGGGCCAGGGCATCCACCTCATCAAGGAAGAGGATTCCCCGGCCGGCCTCCTTGACCAGGGCAAAGACCTCCTGGATCACCTCTCCTGAATCGGCGTGCCATTTGGAGATGATGTTAGGGATCCGGAGATGGTAAAAGACGGTCTGGGCAAGGGAGGCCAGGGCCTTGGCCAGGAGGGTCTTTCCTGTTCCAGGGGGGCCATATAAGAGGATCCCCTTAGGGGGCGTGGTTCCCCAGCGTTGATGGAGCTCCGGGTTTCGCAGGGCAAAGCTCAGTCCCTGGATCTCCCTTTTGGCTGCCCCCAGCCCCCCTATATCCTCCAGGGGGGCCTCCGGAGAGGGCACCATCTCCATCTTTCCCCGGAGGTCGCCGAACCTCTTTTCGAGCCTCATCGTCAGGTCTTCCAGTTTTCGGAGGAAAACCTCCCCGCCTCGACCTCCTTTCTCCATTTCTGATCCTTTCCCTCTATAGTCTCCGCTTGTTTAGGGGCGGGGCCCCCCTTTCTTCAATTGCCCTGGCGGGACCTTTTTGTAATACCCGGGCGGTATCCGCTGGAGCCCGGGTGGGACGCGGTCTGGGGGCAGGAATGCCCAGGGCCCCCGGTGGTCCCGGGAGTAGTACCAATGCCCTTCGTAGAGGTAGTAATAATACCCCCCATAAAAGTAGAGATTCACCTCCACGCCTGGTACATAATAGATATCGGTCCCGGGGATGATGACCAGGGTAGGGGGTGCCGGCAGGACGATAGCTGGAGGGGAGGAAGGGACCACCACCCTCCCACGCTCGGCTGGGACCACCACACATCCTACCATAAGAAGGGCCAGTAATAGAAGAAATATCCTTTTCATCTTTCCTCCTCGTAGAGGGCCGTTGTTCCAGGCCTCTCCTGTTTAATAATTAACACACCTTGTAAAAAGGGTCAACTCGTTTTCCCTAACAAGCCAATAAGGAATGCGGACGATTCAGTAGTCCCTTGCCCCTTTATTTCGGGCCTCCCTTGGGCTAGGTGCTTGAGGGCTGGGTTTCGGGGCCAGGGCCTCGCGGGTATAACGCACCCTGGGGTTCCAGAGCATCCAGCCCCAGGCTCCAGCATCCTGGGCGGCTTTCATCTGAGCTAGCACTTCTTTAGCAGAATAGAGGCGGCCATCGAAGCCATAATCCCGGAAGTCCTGGAGCCAGGGCCGGATCTTTATGGGGTTATCTTGGAGGCGCTCGACAGCCCGTTTCAGGCTGAGAAAGACGATTTCATAGGGATAGGCCACTGAAAAGCGAAAGCCAGGGATGCCTGCATGGTAGGAAGAAGGGTATACCATAGGGGAAAGGAAGTCCACATATTGGGCTACCTCCTCGATCCGCTGACCTATACCGGTGTCGTCAGTCCTCCAGTTGGTATAGCCAAATATATCGGCAGCAATAAAGACCCCCATGGGCAAAAGCTTGGGCTGCGCCCGGGCCAGGAAGCCGCCAATGGCCTGGAGTCTCTCTTCCATGGTGTTGGGTCGAGAAAGGGTAATACTCCTTAGATGCCCATCACTGGGAAAGCGGAGGTAGTCGAACTGGATCTCGTCGAAACCCTTTCGGGCTGCTTCTTGAGCAATGGCCAGGTTATACTCCCATACTTCTTCTTTAAAGGGATCGGTCCAGGCTAAGCCTTCCCTGTCAATCCAGGGCCTCCCTGTGCGGGAATCAATAACTGCCAGGTCTGGTCTCGACCGGGCCAGCACGTTGTCTTTAAAGACCACGACTCGGGCGATAGTGTATATTCCCCGCTCTTTAAGGTAGGCCAGGAGGCCTTCTGGGTCCCGCATGGTAGTGACGGCCGTGGCCCCGATCTCCTGGGCCAGAGGGATGGTACTCTTGTAGGCAATCCAGCCCCGGTCCCCTTTAACATCAATGATCACAGCATTGAGTTCGGTATTCTCTAAGAGGTCCAAGACACGGCCGCGAATCTCCCGGTCACCGGTCCCGAAAAAGGTGAGATAGAGCCCCTTTACATAAAAGGGCCTGAGGCGCACTTGAAGCCGGGATTCCTCCCCTACAACTACCCCCAATGGAGCGTAGCCCGGTGCCTTCACTGTAATGGCAGCATCCGGGGACGTATCCTTAAGCTGGAAAATGCCTTCCCTCCCCGTAAGGACTACCTGTCCACCGGCCATCACACGGGCCTTGGGGATGGGTTTCCCTGTAGAGGCCTCAAGGACTATGCCCTCTATTGTCCTGGGGTGGAATTCGATTTCCTTTTGGGACTTCTCCATGGATACTGGTCTCGCAAAGACCGAGGCCACCCCTTGGGTATAAGAAAAGGCCAGGGCCTGAAGTCCCCACAGGAAACTCAACCCCCAGAGCAGTTCCGTCAGGGCTTTTTTCCTGGCCATAGCCTCCCCTCACCCCGAACGCCGTCAAAACCAAAAATAGCAATTTATATGCCGAAGCAGAGCCGGGGAGGCAGGGGCCATAAAAAGGCCCTCTAAGACAGGGGGAGGCTAAACCGGGTTAGACCCCCTGGGATGCCTAGGGGGTTCCGAGATGTTACTATTCTCCTCTAATTAGAACCGGGATTACCTTAGATGCCCTTATCCACCAATCTGGGTCATGGGGCGGGATACCTTATACGGAGGTCTTTGGCAGATGCCGTGGCCTTTGGGCTTCCTTTCGAGGGCGTCTTTTAGAAACCGGGCGATTTCCTCCTCAGGCCTACCGGAGCGCAAAAGCCCCTTTAGATCCAGCTCCGACTCAGAGAAGAGGCAGGGCCGGAGGCGTCCGTCGGCAGTGAGGCGGATACGGTTACAGGAGTCGCAGAAGTGATCGCTCAGGGGGCTAATGAAACCCAGGGTGCCATAGGCCCCGGGGAGCCTGAAGTAACGGGCCGGCCCCTCGCCCAACACTTCATTAACGGGGATGAGGGAACCCAGAGTTGCCACTTTAGCCTTTATCTCGGCAGCGGACACCACCTTGTGCTCCTCCCAGATCCCCCGGGCCCCTATGGGCATGTGCTCGATGAAGCGCACATGTAAGGGTCGATCCAGAGTCAGACGTGCAAAATCAAGGACCTCGTCGTCATTTAGGCCCCGGATGATGACGGTGTTGATTTTTACCGGGTTTAACCCTGCCCGCACTGCCGCCTCGGTCCCTTCCCAGACCCGCTCAATCTGGCTTCCCCTGGTTATCTCTGCGTATTTTTGGGGATCCAGGCTGTCCAGGCTGATGTTTACCCGCCGTAGACCGGCCTGGGCAAGGTCCGAGGCCATCTCTGCCAAGCGAGTCCCATTGGTGCTTAAACTCAGGTCGCCGAGACCTTCTATTGAGGCAAGGCCCCGGATCAAATAGGTGACATCGCGCCGTAAAAGGGGTTCCCCACCAGTGAGGCGCACCTTATTGACCCCCCAGCCCACCAGGAGACGCACCACCTGGAGGATTTCCTCATAGGTGAGGATCTCCGTGGGGATGACGGGCCGGACCCCCTCGGCAGGCAGGCAATAGATGCAACGAAGGTTACAGCGGTCAGTGATGGAGATTCGGAGATAATCTATCCGGCGGCCATAGCCATCGACCAAGATCGCCATATACCCTCCTTCTAATGCTTCTTTAGGACATAGGCCGCAGAGGCCTTAAAGGAGGCTATTACTTCGGTGCCCTCTTTTAAGGAGAGTTCCCAATAAGACTGTTTAGTGATGAGGGCTACTAATGGGAAGCCGCAGTCCACAACTACACGGTATTGGGAGCCCAAAGGGGCTAGCCTCCTCACCCGGCCATAGATGCGATTTCCGGCACTAGGGTCAGAGATTGGGTCCTCCTTTCTGCTCAAGGTAATGTCCTCGGGCCGGAGGCAGACCAGTACCCTTTCGCCCGGGCTATGTTCCGCCAGGACCTCCAGCTCGGTCCCTTCCAGTCCCACAACTGCCAATCCCCTCTCTTGGGAGATCACCTTGCCAGGCAGGATGGTTTCTACGCCCACAAAGCGGGCCACCTCCTCGGTGGCCGGGGTTGCAAAGACCCTTTCAGGAAGGTCTAGCTGGAGAACCTCGCCCCCCATCATTACTCCTAACCGGTCCCCTAAAAGGAGGGCCTCAGACCGGTCGTGGGTAACAAAGAGGGTTGTGGTCCCCGTCTCCCGGAGGATTGTGTCTAAGTCAAAAAGGAGGGACTCTCGGGTAGGGGGATCTAAGGCGGCGAAGGGTTCGTCCAGGAGGAGGACCTCCGGGTCGAGGACAAAGGCCCGGGCGAGGCTGGCCCGCTGGGCCTCCCCCCCAGAGAGGGTACGGGCTTGCTGAGAGGCCAGGGCCGCGATGCCCAGCCTCTCCAGCCACCGGCCTACCCTATTGAGGATCTCCCTCCTGTCAGCCCCCCGCAGCCTTAGGCCCAGGGCAGCATTCTCGAACACAGTAGTATCACAGAGGAGTGGCTCCTGGAAAACACTGGCCATTCGCCGACGGAAGTAGAGGATGTCAGCGTTCCAAAGGACCCTCTGGCCGGAGAAATAGAGTTCGCCCTGGCTAGGGGCCTCCAAGAGGCCCAGGACCCGCAAGAGAGTTGACTTTCCTGCCCCGTTAGGGCCAATGAGGGCCAAAATTTCGCCAGAAAAGAGGGTTAGGGAGGGGACCCGGAGGACTACAGAAGGGCCATATCTCACTAGGATATCCCTGACTTCTAAGACGGGCACGCTCATCGCGGCCTCCCTTGCTGCTGAATCCAGGTGAGGGCCCAGTTCACAACGAAGCTCAAGAGGAGGAGGATGACCCCTAAGGCAATGGCGAGATCGAAATGGCCCATGCGGGATTCTAAAACAGTAGCAGTGGTGAGGACTCGGGTCTGCCCCTTTATGTTCCCCCCCACCATCATGACTGCCCCCACCTCGGAGATGACTCCCCCGAAGCCAGCCATTATTGCGGCCAGAAGGGGGAGCCGGGCCTCTCGGATAAGGAGCCAGAAGAGCTGGAGGCGGGAGGCGCCCAGGGCCAGGAGCTGGAGCCGCAGTTGGGGATTGAGTTGTTGGATGGCGGCTATGGTCAGGCCGGTCACGATAGGTGCAGCGATGATCACCTGGGCGATGATCATGGCGATGGGGGTAAAGAGGAGGTCTAAAATGCCCAGAGGGCCATTCCGCCATAAGAGCAAGGTTACAAAGAGTCCAACAACCACTGGTGGTAGGCCCATCCCCGTGTTCACCAAGCTCACGGCCAGGTTCCTCCCTGGAAAGCGGGCCAGGGCCAGATAGGTCCCCAGGGGAATGCCCAAGAACAGGGAGATGAGGACCGCTGAGCCTGAGACCTGCAGAGAGAGGAGGGTTATACGCAAGACCTCGGAGTCCCCCTGAAGGATGAGCCAAAAGGCCTGTCTAATGCCTTCCCAGATGAGGTCCATCATTACCTCCGGACTTATGGATTATTTTATTGCATCCGGATAGAAAAGGGGCTGGCCATATTCCTTTACACCGAAGGCCTTGATGAGGGCCTGGGCCTCAACAGAGACCAGGAAATCGGCGAAGGCCTGGGCCCCTACCCGATTCACCCTCGTGTGTTTAGATGGGTTCACTAAAATGACGCTGTAGAAGTTCTGGAGCGCTGGATCTCCCTCCACCAATATGGTCAAGTTTATGCCCTTCCTCAGGGCCAGATAGGTCCCTCGATCGGTGAGGGCATACCCTCTCTTCTGAGCAGTGATCCTCAGTACCTCTCCCATCCCCTGTCCGGCCTCGAGATACCAATTCCCTTTTGGGTCAATCCCGGCCTTCTTCCAGAGGCTTTGCTCCACCTTGTGGGTCCCTGAGCCATCCCCCCGGGAGACAAAGGTCATTCGGGCCTGGGCCAGCTTCTTCAAGGCTTCGGCAGCGGAGGCCATCCCTTTGATCTTGGCTGGGTCATCAAAGGGGCCCACGATAACAAAGTTATTGTGCATTACCGCCTTCCGGTGGAGGCCGTGCCCCTGGGCCATGAATTCCTCTTCAGCCTCTGGGGCATGGACCAGGAGGACGTCTGCCTCCCCTCGCTTTCCTATTGCCAGGGCCTCCCCGGTGCCCACAGCGATGGCCTTGACAACGTAACCCGTCTTTCTCTGGAAGATCGGTATAAGGGCATCCAGGAGCCCCGAATCCTGAGTGCTGGTGGTAGTGGCCAAGATAATAGCCCTTTTTGGAGGACTCTCAGCGGCAGCCTTACGTGTCGTCGGGAAAGCCATTGAGAGGGTTAGTGCCAGGGTCAAAAAGAGGATACCGATTCCTTTAAATGTAGCATTGCAGCTTGCCTGCGACATTTCGCAGGGGGCAAGCTCCCTCGCTACGACTGGAAATATGGAAGCCATAAAACACGAAAGCCAACACATCTAAAGGCTAGATATGTTGGCTTCCCTCTATAGGTTCTCCTTTCCAAGCGCGGGAGATAGAGCCGTTTCCCGCCCTACCCTACCGTCCAAGGGCCATAGGGGGTTCCTTTAGGTCCCTTGGCTTCGGAGAAAATCTTATTATAATTACCTTAAGCCATCACTGGATGTCAAGACAAATTCTTGGAAACGCACCCCCTTTTCCCAATTTTTGAAATGGGTACCTTATTTTATTCCTAGCATGTTCCCGCTTACCTTGGTATAGCCTTCCTTAATAGCGATAATATCGAGATGCAGGCTCCCCAAGTCCTCAATGAAGGGCACTACCTCCCCTGATATTTTCCTTGAATCTACGGTTTTTATATACCCTCTGCACCTCTCACAAATATCTATTCGGCAGGCCGTTTCCTCTCCTTCAATATAAAAATATTTCAGCGCTTCGGGGTCTCCACTCTCACAAATGGGACATTTCAATCTTTTATAGAACCACACGTTTCCGCAGAAGGAACACAACAGGGTCCTTCTCCCTTCCTCCCCTTGCAGCTCTGCCATCTTTGGCTTAGAGCCACAGATAGGACAGTAGCCCCGGAGCCACAGTTTCTCATCTACAATACCGTTATACTTTTGGGCATATACTTCAACACTTGGCCTAGTACTCTCTTTCGCCAGGAAAATAAGCAAGTCTTTATTTAAATCGAGCTCATTGGCTAGGGCTAGGATATACTCCTCATCGTCAGTGGCTTCCATTCTAAATAACTCTTCTAAATTCAATTTATCCTCATCAAAGGCCTTTTTGATCTTCTGGACCGACGCTGAAATCTCGGGCTTATGCCTCTCCAGGATTTCGCAGCTTCTCCTGAATAGGCTTTTGGAAGAAGGCAGATCGAGTTTAAAATCCTTCCTGTCTCATA
>JACRGL010000042.1 GCA_016212365.1 Candidatus Methylomirabilota bacterium
CAAGGTTAAAAGGCTATCCTTACGATCCGAGAAAGGCTAGGGAGTTCTTGGCCAAAGCAGGCTACCCCAATGGCAGAGGCCTACCTACCCTCCAAATCTGGTCCAGCGTTAAGTCCGAGGCGGTATTAAAGGAACACGAAGCCTTTCGCAAATATCTAGCTGACATAGGTGTTCAGGTGGAGTTTCAATATAATACTGATTGGCCCACCTTCAGGTCGATGGTCTATAAAGGAGAACTGCCCATATTTCGTTATGGCTGGGTGGCTGACGTCCCTGACCCCAACAATTTCCTCAACGCCCTCTTCCATTCCAAAAGCCCCAACAACCTTACCAATTACCGTAACCCCGCAGTTGACAGGCTACTGGCCAGGGCAAGAGGCGAATTCGACTACATGAAGCGCGTCGACCTATATCGCCAGGTAGAGCGCAAAGTCATGGAAGACGCCCCTCTTATTCCCATCAGTTACTATACTTATGAACGCATCTTCCAGCCTTACGTCAAAGCCGTGAAGGTGAGTGCCTTAGGTGATCCCTATATCCCCATGAAGCGGATCTGGCTGGAGAGAAACCCTACCGGTTCTAAGAAATGAACTCGATGCGCCCAGAACAAAAGGGGCGGAGGTTAGGCCTTCGCCTGAAATTCTTTGTCCTTACGAACCTCTTACTCGCTACCCTTATAATAAGCGGGGCCTTATTAGTGGAGTGGAGCCAGAGGGGGGCTATCATTGCCGAGATGCAGAAGCGTGCCTTATCTATAGCCAGGGGCCTGGCCGCCGTCAGCACCAGCGACCTGTTGACCTATAATTATGTGTCCATGGAGCAGAACGTGAACAAGGTGGCCCAGGAGGCAGACGTCGTTTATGCCATAATCATGGAAATGGATGGGGCGGTGGCTGCCCACAGCCGGCAAGGGGAGCAAGTGGGGAAAATCCTCAAAGACGATGCCAGCATTAAAGCCAGGGAAGCCGAGAAGGCCTTCATCGAGCAGTACCGGCTCTCCGGGACAGGGGAAATGGTCTACGAAGCGGTTGTCCCTGTTTATATCCCAAATGCCTCGGAAAAGTGGGGAACTGTGCGAGTTGGGATATCCCCCCAACGCATGTATGGGGAGATTGCCCGCACCCGTCGCTCCATCCTCCTCTTTGGGCTGATGGCCATGGCCTTGGGGAGCCTGGGGTCTATCCTGGTAGCCAGGAGGATAACCGGCCCTTTGCAGAGGCTGGTCCAAGGGGCCCTGGCTGTCTCCAGGGGAGACTTGGACCAGAAGATCCCGGTGAGCACTGCCGATGAAATCCAGGAGCTTGCAGAGACCTTCAACCACATGACCGCCCAGCTCTTCCAGAAACGGAACGAGCTCCAGGCCGCCAACCTGGAGGTAGCCAGAAGCTTCAAGGAGATCTTCATCCTGAAGAGCTACACCGACAACATTCTTAAATCCATGACTAGTGGTGTCATAACCGTGGACCTGGAAGGTAGAATTGTCACTCTGAATGAAGCCGCATCCAGGATCTTGGGGCACCCGGCTGAAAAGGTCACCGGCAAAACTTTTGATGAGATCCACTCCCTCAGGCCTCCATGTAAACTTGCTGAAATCCTCTTGAATACTTTAAATCAAGAAAAATCTTACACCTTCCCTGAGGTCGAGTTTATGAAAGATAATGGGGTCAGAATTCCATTGGGGGTAACCACCTCAGTCCTGATAGACGATAAAGGCCAAAAGATCGGCGCCCTCGCTCTCTTTAATGATCTTACCGAGGTTAAACATCTGGAGGAGCAGCTAAGGCGTTCGGACCGCTTGGCTTCTCTGGGAACCATTGCCGCCGGTATCGCCCACGACATCCGTAACCCCTTGACCTCCATTTCCATTTTCTCCCAACTCATATCCCATAGTTACGAGGACCCGGAAATCCGGAGTAGATTTGAAAAGGTGGTGCCCAGGGAGCTGGACCGCATCCAGGGGATCACAGATGACCTCTTAGAGCTGGCGCGGCCAGTAACCTTGAGCTTCGAACCAACCAATGTCCACGATACCCTCTCCCAGATCCTGGAAATCCTCGAGGAACAGATCTCCAAGCAAAAGATCAAGGCTTTCCTTGACCTTGAGCCTCAAATCCCTTTGATCTTAGCGGACAAGAAGAGGCTCCACCGAGGCCTTATGAATATCGTTCATAACGCTGTACAAGCCATGTCCAATGGAGGAGAACTCCGTATCCGCACCCACTATAGCCCTCCTATGGTGATCTCCAATTTACCCACCCAAGATGGCCGTGGGGTGGAGATCCAAAGCTGGCTCCAGATCATGATCAGTGATACTGGGGTCGGCATTCCGCCCGATGTCCAGAGGCGCCTATTCGATCCCTTCTTCACTACCAAGGAGAAGGGGACCGGCCTGGGGATGGCCATCACCCATAAGATCATAGAGGACCACCGGGGCACCATTGACCTCCGGAGCCAGGTCGGCCAGGGCACCACCTTCACCATCCGCCTGCCTGTAAGCCCCACCTCGCCTGCCTGAGAAGCCAGGGCGGACATCCAGCTCTGTAAATGATGATTACAGTATTGATCTTAGTAAAAGGGAGGCAGTTAGAAAGGTATTTTCTGAGTATTTGCAGTAATTTTTAAGAAGATAAGGAGTGAGGGCAGACTTCAGACATCAGACCTCAGACTGTTTTAAGCACCACCAGACCCTGCTCATCAAGGGCCAGCACTCGATATTCGCAGGGGACGCCGAACTGTCCCTGCCACGTCTTGAGCATCCTTTGACCTACCTCTTCTCCAGGTCCTTCCACCAAGGCGATCAAGGCTGAGCCGGCCCCACTTAAGAAACAAGCCCTGGCCCCTGCTCTATACCCCTCTTCTAAAACCTCATCCATCCCTGGAAGGAGGGGGGCACGGTAGGGCTGGTGGAGCCTGTCCCTGGCCCCTTCTTCGAGGAGCCCAAGTTGGCCAGCAGCCAGGGCCCCCACAAAGAGGGCAACCCGGCCCACATTGAAGGCAGCATCTGTGAAGGGAACCATACGGGGCAGCATCTGACGGGCCTCGATGGTGGAAATCTTCAAGGCAGGGATGAGGGTTACCGCCTTTAAGTCCTTAGGAAACGGGACCTTCACCCATTTTACCTGATCCCCGTTCACTACCGACACTGTGAAACCACCCACCAAGGAGGGGACCAGGTTGTCGGGATGGCCCTCGAAGGGAAGGGCCAGTCGGAGGATTTCTCCCTTGGAGAGGCGGGCCCCGGCCATCTGGACGGCGGCCACAATCCCCCCCAGACATGCGGCAGCGCTGGAGCCCAGGCCTTTTTCCATAGGGATGTCGTTAACCAAGCGCATCCTTAAGCCCGGGGGGCGGTGGCCCACGTAGGCGAAGGCAGCTTGGGCCGCCCGGTAAGTCAGGTTCTCTTCCCCTTCCATCTCTATGATTTCTAGACCTTCCCCCTCCACTACCACTTCCAGCCCTCGTGACGCCTCTTCCATCTCCACCAAGTTATAGAGCTCAAGCGCAAGTCCCAGGGTGTCGAAGCCCGGGCCCAAATTGGAAGTGGAGGCAGGAACGCGGACTCTAGCCTTTCTCATGGTGATTCCAAGCTATACCCTAAAAATCCCCTTGAGGCAAGAAAATCTGTACCCGGTAACCCAAATCTACTTGACTTTCCTTTATTTTCAGGATATAAACCTTCCGTTCTCTAAAAGAGGGAAAAGACCACCATGTTTGGAGGAAAGAAGATCGGCTTTATTGGTGCTGGGAATATGGCCGAGGCCCTTATCCGGGGCCTCCTCAAGGCCAAATTATTAAATCCCGAGGAGATTCTGGCCTCCGACGTCCGTGAGGAGCGGCTTGCCTACCTTCAGGATACCTATGCCATAAAGACCTTTACCGACAACTGTTTGGTGGTCGCCGACTCAGAGATCGTCGTCCTTGCCGTCAAACCCCAGATCATGTCCAAGGTCCTGGACGGACTCATCGATGTGATAGACGAGTCAAAGACTCTAATATCCATTGCTGCCGGGATAACCACGGCATTCATCGCTGGGAAGTTCCCCTCCCAGGTGCGGGTGGTGCGGGTGATGCCCAACCTCCCGGTGGTGGTTTTGGAAGGGGCCAGTGCCATTGCCGCCGGAGACCACGCTACCCGCGATGATCTGGAGATAGCCAAAAAGGTATTCCGGGCGGTGGGTCGAGTGGTTACTGTAGAAGAGGACGCAATGGACGCTGTCACGGGCCTGAGCGGGAGCGGGCCCGCCTATATCTTCCTTATCATAGAGGCCCTCTCCGATGCCGGGGTGAAGGTGGGGCTCTCCCGAGACGTAGCCCAGCTCCTGGCCGCCCAGACCGTGTTAGGGGCTGCCAAGATGGTGATGGAAACCAAGGAACACCCGGGGAGGCTAAAGGACATGGTGACCTCACCTGGGGGAACTGCCATAGCAGGGCTTCACACTTTAGAGCAGGGGGGCTTACGGACCACCCTGATTAACGCCGTGGAGTCGGCCACCCATCGTTCCAAGAAGCTGGGACAACAATAATGTTTATTGCCGCCAACCTCGTTGAAGCCCTAGCCTACGTCCTTAACATCTTCCTCACCGTCTATCTCTGGATCATCATAATTCGGGCCGTAATCTCCTGGGTCAACCCTAACCCCTGGAACCCTATAGTCCAGTTCCTATACCGCTCCACCGAGCCAGTCCTCCAGCCCATCCGCCGCCTCCTCCCAATCGGAGGTGGGATAGACTTCTCCCCCTTGGTGGCCATCCTGGGCATCTACTTTCTGCAGAGATTCCTAGTGGCCTCCCTCTATGACTTAGCCAGGAGCCTGAGATGAAGCTTACCCCTTTAGACATCCTTCAGCGCCAGTTCCCTATTCGACTTAGGGGCTTCGATAAGAATGAGGTGACGGCCTTCCTCCAAGAGGTTGCCGGGGAGCTGGCCGAACTCATTAAAGAAATGAGCCAGAAGGAGGAGAGGCTTTCCCGCATCGAGGAGGAGCTAGCCATTCACCAGGAGCGGGAGCGGGAACTCCAGAATACCCTCGTCACAGCCCAACGGCTGACGGAGGAGCTAAAGGAGAACGCCAAGAGGCAGGCAGAGCTTCTCATCAAGGAGGCCGAAGTCAAGGCGGAGAGGCTCCTCGCCGAGGCCCAGGCCCGGCGGGCCAGGGTAGAAGAGGAAATCATAGAGCTCAAGCGACAGAAAGGCCTCTTCAAGGCCCAGATCCGAGCAGCCATCAAAGTGCACGAACAACTCCTCGGTCAAGAGGGAGGGTCCGAGGAAAATGCTGGCCCTCAGGCAAGAAGGTGAAACCCTTTCCCCTGTCCACGTAATCCCGCTTCCCAGGGACGAAATAGTCAGGATCCATCAGGCATAAAAAAACGGGCTTTCGCCCGCTTTTTCTCTTTTTGATAAAGGTCCCTTTTTAAGCCCTCATAGCCCTTAGCCTCGCCACCCTCTCGGCAATGGGAGGGTGGGTGGAGAAGAGGGCCAGGATAGAGCCTCCCCGCAAAGGATTGACGATGAAGAGGTGGGAGGTGGCAGGGTTGGCATCGAGGGGTATCCTCTGGGCAGCGTATTCTAGCTTCTCCAAGGCATCGGCCAGGGCCCGGGGCCTCTTGGTAAGGCGACCCCCACTCTCATCCGCCTGATACTCCCGGGCCCGAGAGATGGCCAGCTGGATGAGGGTAGCCGCTAGAGGGGCCAGGATGGCCAACAGTATAAACCCCAGGACCCCACCGTCTCGATCCTCCTCATCCCGGCCTGCGCCGAAAAAGGCTGCCCACCGAGCCATGTTGGCCAGCATCACAATGACTCCCGCCAGAGTAGCGGCGATGGTGCTTATCAAAGTATCGCGGTTCCGGATGTGGGCCAGCTCGTGGCTCAATACCCCCTCCAATTCCTCGGAGCTCAGGATCTTGAGGATCCCTTCCGTGACAGCCACCGCTGCATGCTGAGGGCTTCTACCCGTTGCAAAGGCATTGGGGGTATCAGTAGGGATGATATAAACCCGGGGCATGGGCATTCCCGCCCGCTGGGTCAGGCCTCTCACCATCCGATGGAGCTCGGGGGCCTCAGCCTCACTCACCTCTTTGGCGCCGTACATGGCAAGGACGATCTTATCAGAGAACCAGTAGGCCCCGAAGTTCATCAAAAAGGCGAAGACAAAGGCCAGCAGCATCCCTTGTCGGCCACCGAAGTAGCCCCCAATTAGAATCAAGAGCCCGGTTAAGGCGCCTAAAAGGATTGTGGTTTTCAAGGTATTGTTCATTCGGTTTTCCTCCTTCACTAAAAACGTGCTATCCAAAATTAGGCAGTATAAAATTTAACCTACCTTCTCCTCTTTGTCAAGGACCTTTATCCTTACTGGTTCAGGCTTTCTCGCCAGATCCTGCTTTCCCACCGGCACCAGGCCCCGGCCCCCTCGAATCTCCAGGTTCTCCATTTCCTGCTGCATCCTCTTGATGGCGGCCTCAAACATAGAGTCCATTTGCCTTCGCATCTCGAGCATCCTTTCCCGCATATTGAGGATTACCTCCACCCCCGCCAGGTTGACTCCTAGATCTTTGGTCAGTCGCAAGATCAACTCTATGCGGTCCACATCCTCTTGGGAATAGAGGCGAGTGTTCCCCTGGGAGCGGGATGGACGGATGAGCCCTTCCCGCTCGTAAATACGGAGGGTCTGGGGATGGATCTCAAACATCTCCGCCACAGCGCTGATCATATAAAATGGCTGCCTTCTCTTATTAGGCATGGTGAGCCTTTCTCAAATAACTAAGTTCTTAAGGGGTATAGCTGGCGACAAGACTCCGGCGCGGTTCCTCAGGGTTCAGTCGCTCAAACTCACGCAGAAGCTCCTGGGAGCGGATGTCCAGGTCTCTAGGAACCACGATCTTTACCTTCACAAACTGATCTCCCCGACCACCCCCTTTTAAGTGGGGTACTCCCTTTCCCTTAAGACGGAATACCTGGCCGCTTGAGGTCTCGGGTGGAATCCGCATGGAGGTAAGACCATCAACGGTCGGGACCTCTATTTTAGCCCCCAGGGCTGCCTCGCCAATAGTTATAGGCACCTCGCAATAGAGATTATCGCCTTTCCGCTCTAAGAGTGGGTGGGGACGGACACGAGTGATTATGTAAAGGTCTCCAGGCGGGCCTCCATTTTTGCCGGGCTCCCCCATCCCCTGGAGGCGGACCTTGGACCCATTATCAACCCCCGGGGGGATCTTCACGGCGATGCGTTCCGTCTTTAGAACGGTGCCTTTTCCGCCACAGCGCCCACATGGGGAGAGGTTGACTCGCCCTGTCCCATGACACCGGGGACAGGTCTGGGCCATGCGAAAAGGCCCTTTAGAAAGGGAACGGCGGCCACTCCCCCCACACTCCGGACAGGCCTCAAGCCTACCGCCAGCCTTAAATCCCTTCCCCTGGCAGTCCTGGCAGATGGAGTGCTTCTGCAAGCTGACCTCCGTAGAAAGCCCCCGAATAGCATCAGCGAAATCAAGATCCAAGGAGTAGTGGAGGTCCTCGCCCCGGATGGGGCCACTTGTCGGCGTTGAGGCATGCCCACCGAAGAGGTCGGAAAATAGGTCCCCTAGGTTGCCCAGACCCTGACTGGTTAAGTCAAAGCTAGACCAGTCGATCCCTTCAAATCCCGTTCCCGAAGTCCGGAACCCCTCGAACCCTGCCCCATAGGGTTGGTGCCCGAATTGATCGTATTGGCGGCGTTTCTCGGGGTCGGAAAGCACCTCGTAGGCTTCGGTGATTTCCTTAAACCTGGCCTCAGCGGCCTTATCGCCAGGGTTAACGTCAGGGTGGTACTTCCTTGCCAGCCTTCGGTAAGCCTTTTTGATCTCCTTATCGGAGACACTCCGGCTCACCCCCAGGACTTCGTAATAATCCCGCTTGGCCATGAACCTTTACCCGCAGGTTTGAGAGGGGAGGAGAAAGCGGAGAACATATTCTCCTTACCTGGCTCTCCTGGCCTCCCATCTCCCTTCAAGCCCTAGCCCACCTCGATTTTGATCTCCTTAGTCTTGACCTCTCCCTTCTTAGAGAGCTTCACCTCCAGGATGCCGTCCTTGTAAGTAGCCTTCACCTTGTTGGTATCCACTACCGAGGGAAGGGGAATGGCCCTCTGGAAGGCCCCGTAGGACCGCTCCACCCGGTAGTAGTTCTCCTCCTTTACCTCTGTTTCCCTCTTTCTCGCGCCCTTCAGGGTCAAGGTATCCCCCACAATGGTGATGTCTATATCATCCAGCTTCATCCCGGGAATTTCAGCCTTGACCACCACATGTTCCTTTGTCTCGTAGATGTCCACCAAGGGTGCCCAGACGCCCTCAGACAAGGCGGAGGTCCGTCCAAAGAAGGAGTCAAAGAGGCGGTTCATCTCCTGCTGGATGTCTAAGATGTCTGTAAAGGGGTCCCAGCGAGCTAGACTCCCAAACCGGGGTCGCCATCTCTGAAGCACCATATTTATCCCTCCTTTCCTACGGACTATTTAACCTCGATCTTTACCTGTTTAGGCTTTGCCTCCTCGGCCTTAGGTAGAGTTACCTCCAGGACGCCATCCTTGAATACGGCCCGCACCTTTTCATGCTGGATAAGGGTGGGGAGGCTGAAGGCCCTCTGGAAGGCCCCGTAGGCCCGCTCCATCCGGAGGTAGTTCTCCTCTTTTACCCCCCCTTCGATCCTCCGTTCCCCTTTGAGGATCAAGGTGTTATCCTCAATCTGGATATCCACATCATTTGTATTCAGCCCAGGAAGCTCTGCCTTAAGCACGATGCAATCCTCGGTCTCGTATATGTCTACAGCCGGGGTCCAGCTAGAGACCGCTAGGGCTCCCTCCTCTCGAGTGCGGGTTAAGGTTTGATCGAAGAGGCGGTTCATCCGCTCCTGAATGGATATCAGGTCCCGAAATGGATCCCATCTAATCACTGCCATTTTCTTTTACCTCCTTCGAGTAAAGACTTGAGACTGGAGACTTAAAACCCACGCTTGAAGCCGAGTTGAGCACCATTTGGATTTTCTGTCTCAACTCTCTAGTCTCCGGTCTGGGGTTTATCTTTACCTCCCAAATCCTCGAATTCTGCATCCACCACCTCGCTTTCGGCTCCCCCGGCGCGACCTCCAGTATCAGCACCGGGGGCCTGCTGACGGGCCTGGGCCTGTTTATACATCACCTCGGCCATGCGATGGGAGGCCCGGGTCAGCTGATCCATGGCCTGCTTGATCCGCGAGGTTTCCTCACTCTTTAAGGCCTCCTTGGCCCCGGCAATGGCATCCTCAATAGGCTTGATATCGGCAACAGGGATCTTCTCCCGATTCTCGTTGAGCATCTTCTCCGTGGTGTAAACTAGGCTATCTAGCTGGTTGCGGAGCTCGATCTCCTGCCGCCGCTTCTTGTCCTCTTCGGCATAGCGCTTCGCCTCTTTGACCATCCGGTCAATATCCTCCTTCGCGAGACCACTAGAAGCGGTGATGGTAATGGCCTGCTCCTTCCCGGTGGCCATATCTCGAGCGGAGACGTTTAGGATTCCATTGGCATCAATGTCAAAAGTGACCTCGATCTGGGGAATACCCCTTGGGGCCGACGGGATCCCTACCAGGTGAAAGCGGCCCAGGGTGCGGTTGTCCCGGGCTAGCTCCCGCTCGCCCTGGAGGACATGGATCTCCACGCTGGTCTGGCTATCGGCGGCGGTGGTAAAGATCTCACCCTTTCGGGTAGGGATAGTGGTGTTCCGCTCAATGAGCCTGGTCATTACCCCACCCAGGGTCTCCACCCCTAAGGAGAGGGGGGTGACATCCAAGAGGACAATATCCTTGACCTCCCCGGCGAGGACCCCTGCCTGGATGGCGGCGCCAATGGCCACCACCTCGTCGGGGTTGACTCCCTTATGGGGCTCTTTGCCAAAGAGGTCCCTGACTAACTGCTGGACTTTGGGCATGCGGGTCTGACCCCCCACCAAGATAACCTCGTCGATATCCCTGGGCTCTAAGCCTGCGTCCCTCAAGGCCTGTCTGCAGGGCCCTACAGTACGCTGAATCAGGTCGTCCACCAACTGTTCCAGTTTAGAGCGGGTGAGCTTCATGCTGAGGTGCTTGGGACCCGAGGCGTCAGCGGTGATGAAGGGGAGGTTGATCTCGGTCTCCAGGGTGGTGGAGAGTTCGCACTTTGCCTTCTCGGCTGCCTCCTTGAGCCGTTGGAGCGCCATCCGGTCCTTGCGGAGGTCAATCCCCTGATCCTTCTTAAACTCCTCCACCAGCCAGTTGATGACCTTCTCATCCAAGTCATCGCCACCCAGGTGAGTGTCTCCATTTGTGGATTTTACCTCGAATACCCCTTCTCCGATTTCCAGAATAGAGATATCGAAAGTGCCACCCCCCAGGTCAAAGACAGCAATCTTCTCGTCCTTTTTCTTATCCAGGCCGTAAGCCAGCGAGGCCGCGGTGGGCTCGTTGATGATCCTGAGAACCTCTAAGCCCGCAATCCTGCCAGCATCTTTGGTAGCTTGGCGCTGGCTGTCATTGAAATAGGCAGGGGCAGTGATCACCGCCTTGGTGATCTTCTCACCCAGATATGCCTCGGCATCGGTCTTTAGTTTCTGTAGGACCATCGCCGAGATCTCAGGCGGGCTATAGCGCTTGCCCTTGGCCTCCACATGGGCGTCTTCGTTGGGCGCCTTTATTACCTTAAAGGGGACCAGCTTGATCTCCTGCTGGACCTCATCATACCTGCGTCCCATGAACCGTTTGATGGAAAAGACGGTATTTTCAGGGTTGGTGATGGACTGACGCTTGGCCACCTGCCCCACCAGTCGCTCCCCATCCTTGGTGAAGGCTACCACCGAGGGGGTGAGTCGGCCGCCCTCAGCGTTGGGGATGACCATCGGGTCTCCCCCTTCCAGTACCGCCACCACTGAGTTAGTGGTGCCCAAATCGATCCCAATCACTTTACTCACAGCATTACCTCCTTGAGTTGTTTAGGAATTCATTCCTATAAAAATATAAAATATGAGCCAAATTTTGTCAAGTTTTTTATGAAAAAATTTTTAAAAATAAAGGGGGCCAACAAATCCTTGACTCTTGCCCCTATCTCTGTTATATACCGACCGTCCTTTTCCCCACCTCAGATTTAGGGATAAGGACGGCTCCTGAACAAGGTTCGGTCATGAAACGTTGGTCTTGGTTAAAGGTACCTGGCTTAGTCCTATATGGCCTGGCTTCCTTGAGCCTCGGCGTCTATCTCCATTCCGCCTTTTTCCCTAAGGAGGGCCCTGGTCCCTCGGAAAGACTTAAACCCTACCTCTCCAGCAAGACCATTGAGGGCCGAGAGGCACCCATCCTCGAGAATGCCTTTACCAAAGTGGCAGAAGGGGTAAGGCCAGCGGTAGTAAACATTAGCACTATTTCTTCCCTGCGGGGTCGCTCCTCTTCTGAACTCTTCCCCCCCTTTGGCAGGGACCGCTCCTTCCGGGATTTCTTTGACCAGCTTTTCCAGGGACATCCTCGCCGCTTTCGCCATTCTAGTTTAGGGTCAGGGGTGATCATTGATTCTGCCGGATACGTCCTCACCAATAACCACGTAGTGAAGGATGCCGAGGAGATCACCGTAAAGCTAGCCGATAAGCTCCAACTGAAAGGCAAGGTGGTGGGCACAGACCCTAAAACTGATTTAGCAGTGATCAAGGTGGATGCCAATAGAGGACTCCCTGTGGCCATCCTTGGGAACTCAGACCGACTGCGGGTGGGCGAGTGGGCTATAGCCATCGGCAACCCCTTTGGCCTGGATCACACAGTCACCGTGGGGGTAATTAGCGCCACCGGTCGATCCAATGTGGGAATAGCCACTTACGAGAACTTCATCCAGACGGATGCCTCCATTAACCCCGGCAATAGCGGAGGTCCCCTTCTAAATATTCAGGGGGAGGTGATAGGGATAAACACCGCCATTGTAGCTTCCGGCCAGGGGATCGGTTTCGCTATCCCCATTAACATGGCCAAGAAGGTCTTAAAAATCAAGCCATGAGCGAATTCATTTGCGTTATAATAACCACCAGCTCCCAGGAGGAGGCGGCCCAGATTGGGAGGACCCTTGTGGAAGAGGGACTCGCGGCGTGCGTAAACATTCTACCCGCTGTCCGTTCTATCTTCCGCTGGGAGGGAAAAATCCAAGATGAAGAGGAATCCCTTTTGTTCGCAAAGAGCCAGCGAAATCTCCTGGGGAGGATCATTTTCCGGGTAAGGGAGCTCCATTCTTATACCGTCCCTGAGGTCATCGCGCTACCAATCCTGGGCGGGTCCGAGGATTACCTTCGGTGGGTCCGGGAATCAACGGAGGGATCCAATTAAAAGAGGGTCGGGGCAGAATAGCCTTGGTATTGGGGGGCGGCGCTGCCAGGGGTGCCGCTCATTTGGGAGTCCTCCGGGCCCTAGAAGAGACTCCATGGGAACCGGACATAGTGGTGGGGACCAGTGTAGGGGCATTAGTTGGTGCCGTCTATTGCCGGGAGGGCTCACCGGGCCAAGCTTATAACCGATTGAGGCAGATTGCCCTCAGGATCCAATCTGAATTGGAGGGTCTACAGACCCTTCAGAGACTGATCAGGATAACAAAGCTCTTTTCCAAGGAGAGCCGCCTCCTCCTATTAGAAGATGAGTTGGGCCTTAAGGGCCTCAGCTTTGGCCAACTCCAACGGCCCCTTTACGTGACTGCTGCCCGGCTTCCCTCCCTGTGCCGGCAGGTGTTCGGCCACGATGCCCGGGCCTCAGTGGTAGAGGCGGTGATGGCCAGCACCGCCCTTCCTAGCCGGGGGCCTTATCGGGTTGGGAGTGCCCTTTACCTGGATGGCGCTATGGCTGGGAACCTCCCAGCCTTGGTAGCATTGGAGCAGGGGGCTAGTTGTATAGGAGCACCTCCAATCCTAAATCAAAGGAGGAACCCATGAAATTCAGGCCAAGTCCTAAATCTTTGGCCATTATGGGGATGGCCCTGGCCATGCTAATAGGGGGCTGCAGTGGTTCAAAGTTGGCCCTTAATGCCAACAAGAAAGGGGAGGAAAGGCCAGGCCGGAAGCAGGCCTTTCCAGCCCCAGATATCCCTTTCCCAGAGGACCCGCCTCTCCAGGGAGGGCTTAACCCTTTGATGGCCTCCCAGGACCAGACCCTTCCCGAGACCTACCCCACTCAGCCCCATGAAGGCGGCCAGGGTTCAAGGGTAGATCTTGGGGGGGCAACGGGAGAGACCAAAGGGGCTGAGGTGCTTCTCTCAAACCCTGGAAATGAGCTCATCGAGCCACCCCCTCCTGTTTCTCCTTTTTTAGATCCCACCAAGGAAAACCCTGAACCCCAGGAATCCCCATCCCTTGTAAGCCCAGGGGATGTAGAGGTCATAGAACGGGCCGCCGAGGAGGAGATTCCCTTACCCGAGCCTCCTCTCGCCGAGTATGACTTCCCTATCGAGTTTAACGAAAAGGTCAAGGCCTACATCCATCACTTCCAAACTGCCCGGCGAGGTCTCTTGGAGCGGGCCTTCCAACGAGCTGCCCGCTACCGCCCCTTGATAAGGGAGATCTTCCAAGAGAAAGGCCTACCCCTGGACTTAATAAACCTGGCCTTCATCGAGAGCGCCTTCAATCCTTATGCCTATTCCCGAGCAGGGGCGGCCGGGATCTGGCAGTTAATGGAGGCCACTGGTCGCCTGCTAGGGCTACGGACGGATTGGTGGCTCGATGAGAGGCGCGATCCGGAGAAGGCTACTCTGGCCGCCGCCAAATACCTTGGGGCCCTTTATGACCTCTTCAAGTCTTGGCCACTGGCCATTGCTGCTTATAACGCTGGGGACGGAACCATACTGCGGGCCCTTAAAAGATCAGGGGTCGCTGACTTTTGGTCCCTGCGCCTTCCTCTGGAAACCCAACTCTTCGTCCCAGCCTTCATGGCCATCACAGTCATCGTCAAAAACCCTGAGCTCTACGGATTCACCGTCCCCCAGGATGAGCCCCTTCGCTATGAAAAGGTGTATTTAGAGGATGCCACTGACCTCCGCCTCCTCGCTCAGGCAGCCGGGGTCTCCCTGGAAGAGATCCGGGAACTGAACCCTGAGCTATCCCGCTTCGCTACTCCGCCCCATTACCCTGGCTATCAGCTCAAGCTCCCTTGGGGGACTAGGGAGGCCTTTCTAGAGAACCTCGACCGGATCCCCCGGGAGAAGCGGGTGAGCTGGCTCCGCCATCGAATCTCGAAAGGGGAAACCCTCTCTAAGATCGCAAAGAGGTATGGGGCTCCGGTCAAGGTCCTCATGGAGCTTAATGGGCTCCAGGGGAGAGCCTTAATCCGAGCGGGGAGCCATTTGCTTATCCCAGTACCCTATGGATTTACACTCACTATGGCACCACCGCCTGAGAAGGTTCGGCCCAATGTCAGCGCCCGCAAGGCCCGGCCCAAGGCTCGCCATCCCAAGGAGATCAAGTACGTGGTGAAGCGGGGAGACACCCTGTGGCGTATAGCCAAAGAGTTCTCGGTTCCCTTAGGAGAGCTCCGCCGCTGGAACGGCCTCTCGCCCAAGGCAGTCCTCAAACCGGGCCTGGAGCTCAAGATATGGGTGGACTAAGCCCTCTAAGGCTTACTCCTGGGACCACATAAATGAGGCTTCAACTTAAGCTCTCTTTGTGGCTAATCTCCATCGTGATCTTGTTGGGCGTCCTCTCTGCTTATACCATGCTTTTATTTCAAAGAAGGGCCAGTATCAAGCAGTTTGAAGGGATGGCTACGGCACTATCTGTCGTCATAGAGAATGCCCTGGAGACGTCAATGGCCCACGATAATCCCGAGGAGGTCAAAGAGATCTTGGAGCACATCAAAAGGGAGCCGATGATCCATAACATTGGGGATATTATTCGTGATATTGCTGTCTATTCGGCCACAGGTAAGGTTTGGTCTTCAACGGAAAGGGCAAAGATTGGGACAGAAAGCGATGAAGTGAGAGAGGTGCTTCGATCGGCCGCGCCCTTCATCGGGAAAGACTGGGAGGCTGGCAAAAAGGAGTTCCGGGTGCTCACCCCGATACTCAGCAAACCAGGCTGCCAAGGCTGTCACGGCTCACAGAGGAGGACTCTTGGGGCTGTCGAGGTCCGGTTGGGGACGAACATCTTAGAGGAGAACCTAAGACAAAATGCCCGCATTATGCTCCTTGTAGGCAGCCTCACCCTTCTTTTAATTTTGGGTATGTTGGGATACCTGCTCAGGAGAGTAATCCTAGATCGCCTATCCAATATGACTAAATCGGTCCAAAAGATTTCCCTGGGAGATTACACTGAAGCGATCGAGGATAGGAGGGCGGATGAGCTGGGTTTCCTGGCGTGTGCCTTTAATGATATGCGGGAGCGGATAAATGGGTACACCCGCGACCTGAATGAAAAGATCGGCGAGCTCACCCTTAGGCTTACAAACCTCAACATCTTCGGGGAAACCCTTTCTTCGGCAGAGGACTTCACCCAAGTTCTGACAAGACTCGTCGAGACCACCAAGGATTTACTTTTTGCGGATACCTGTAGTGTATATCTCGTTGAGGAAAACGGAAAGACCCTCACCCTCCAATCCGCCTCAGGACCGGGGTCAGGCTTGGAAAGGGAGGTGGAGATTGGAGAAGGCTTTATAGGGCGTGTAGCAAAAGAAAGGAGGCCGATTTCAACTTATTCTCCCAAAGTCCATCCCGTCTCTGGGGCAAAGGAGGATTCCCTCAATTCAGTTCTAGTGGTTCCGTTGGTCAGTAAAGATAGATTAATAGGGGTAATAGAAGCCCTCAGGTCTTTACCCCGGCCTTTCAGCGAGGGAGACCTTTCCCTCTTGTCGACCATAGCGTCCCAGGTAGCTCTCGCTATAGATAATCACCGCCTTTTCAAGGAACTCAAGGCCAGAAAAGACCTTTTGGGGCGCCTCTTTGAGAGGGTCATCTCGGCCCAGGAGGAGGAGCGGAAGAGGATCGCCAGGGAGCTCCATGACGAAACCGGCCAAGCCTTAAACGCCTTGATAATTCATCTGAATTCCGCCGAGGAGGCTCTTCCAGTAGATTTGACGGAGGCAAGGAAGAAGTTGGGTGAGTTGAGGTCCTTAACGGCCCATACCCTTGACGAAATACACCGGCTGATCTACGACCTGCGTCCCACCCTTCTAGACGACCTGGGTCTGATCCCCGCCATCCGTTGGTACACCAAAAGTCATTTGGAGCCCTTAGACATCAAAGTCCATCTGGAGATCATTGGGTTGGAAAAAAGGTTAGCCCCTAGAATCGAAACGGCCCTCTTCAGAATCGTTCAAGAGGCCTTGACTAATATAGTTAAGCACGCAAACGCTAAGAGGGTTACCGTGCGCCTCGAGCTCAAGGAATCTGTAGTTATCACTCTTATTGAAGATGACGGCAGGGGCTTTGATGCAGCCGTGCCTGAGGGCTCCCCCACCCTGGGTCTGGTAGGTATAAAGGAGAGGGTTGCCCTCCTGGGAGGCGTCTTTCGTATCCACTCCAAACCCGGAAAGGGAACTCAGCTCGTAATAGAGATCCCCCTGGAGGCAGGAGGCCTATGATACCCAAAATACGGGTGTTGGTTGCTGATGATCACACTATAGTCCGCGAGGGTATCCGCGCCCTCTTACAAGCCAGGGATGACATTGAGATAATTGGAGAGGCAGGGGACGGTAGGGAAGCCGTGGAGAAGGTGCGCCAGTTGGAGCCTGATGTAGTGCTCATGGATATAAGCATGCCGGGTATGGATGGCTTGGAAGCCACTCGCCAGATAAAAAAGGAGAATCCCAAGGTTCGAGTTCTGGCTTTAACCATGCACGATAATGAGGAATACCTCTTCCAGATCCTCAGGATGGGGGGCTCAGGATACATCCTGAAGCGGGCAACGGCTGCTGAATTGGTCTCGGCCATAAAAGCAGTCCACCGAGGCGAAGCCTTCCTCTACCCTTCAATGGCCAAGACATTAGTGGAAGATTACCTCCGGCGGGTGGAGGTTGGAACGGAAAAGAGCAGCTATGACGGTTTAACGAACAGGGAGAGGGAGATCTTAAAGCTGATTGCCGAGGGCCATACGAACCAGGAGATCGCTGATATTCTATGTTTGAGCGTAAAAACGGTCCAGGCCCATCGATCTCACATCATGGAGAAGCTAGGAATGCACGACCGCAGCGAGCTGGTAAAGTACGCTATCCGCAGGGGTTTAATAGAGCCCTAAATCCGAAATTCGGATAATAGACAAACCACTTGGGGTCTATCCAAGTGGTTTTTGCTTTTTAAAGACATCTGGCACAGACCTTGCGTCAATAGGCGATGTCCTTACCCCAAAATAGGGCTTCAAAGATAGAAAAATAGGTTCATCAACCGATACCAAAATTGGCTCATGGGAGATATATAATTTGTGTTACATAATAGAGACGCAAAAGGGGGTTTTGGGATCCCCAGTGGAAAGAGAAAGGGGAAATCCAAAAAGGAAAATCTGCCTGCTTAGTGAATTGCTTCATGAAGCGGAAAGGGGCTATATCCTTGAAGTCTTAAAGAGGTCTGGAGGTCGGCGCAAGAAGGCAGCAGAA
>JACRGL010000041.1 GCA_016212365.1 Candidatus Methylomirabilota bacterium
CGGACGATTGGAAGGAGGGAGAGGGGCAAGTCTTTTAGCGGTCAGCAATCAGCGGCCAGCGGTCAGCAAAGAAAAAAGCCTGCTAATAGCTGATAGCTGAAGCAAGGGGAAAAGAATGAAGGAGAAGAATAACGACCTTCCTCAGGGAAATGAATGGGAGGAAGAAGGAGGAGAGTGGCCGGAGTGGATCCGAAGGCTTAACGATCCTGGCCTAGCCCGCGGTAAGCCGGAGGCCCTGGACGACCTCTTGGTCCTAGATGCCAGCTATGCCCACATGGGAGGTCTGGTCTGCTCCTCGGTCATGGCGGAATTCGGGGCGGAGGTAATCCGGATCGAGCCTCCCCGGGGGGATCCGGCCAGGAGGTTCTCGCCCTTCGGGATCTTGCACCTGGACACGGGCCTCGGATACCTGGTGGAAGGCCGGAACAAGTTCCACATTACCCTCAACCTGGAGAAGGGGGAGGGGCGGGTTATCTTCAAAAAATTGGCCAGGAAGGCGGATGTAGTTTTGGAGACCTTCAAACCTGGCACCATGGATCGCTGGGGGATCGGCTATCGGCAACTATCGGAGCTCAATGCCCGCCTCATTTATTGTGCCCTCAACACCTATGGCCAATTTGGCCCCAAGGCCGCCTGCGGGAAGCCTGATTATGACGTTACCAACCAAGCCCTCTCCGGGGCGGTCTGGTCCACAGGGGAGATGGAAGACCCTGCCAATCCCCAACCCTATCAGGTACCTACCAAGATCGGGGGCTGGTTCGGCTGGTTTGCAGGGGGCCTATGGGCCTCCTTTGGGATCCTGGCCGCCCTCCGTCACCGGAGAGAGACCGGCGAGGGCCAGATGGTGGACGTCTCCGGGGCCGAGGCCATTATGAGGTTTATCGATTCCTATCTCACCTGCTACCACATGGCCGGATTCATAAAAGGGAGGGTCGGACCCCTGGATTCTGCGGCATTTCCATATACCTTCATCCGTTGCAAGGATGGACACACTACCTTCGTGGGCTTCTCAGATATAAACTTCCGGGCCATTACTACCATTATGGGGCGGCCTGAGCTGCTTCAGGACCCCCGCTGTGATTCCTTCACAAAGCGGTGCAGGGTGGAAAACCAGATAGCGATTCACCCGATCCTGGAGGAGTGGGCTGCCAATTACACCGCTGACGGGATCCTGGACAAGGTCCAGGACTATGTCCTGAATAAGAGGGGGCCGGGGGTAGTAGCCACCGGGCGGGTGAACAGCCCAGGCCAGACTTTAGGGGAGGACAACTGGTGGGAGAGGGGGGTCTTCCAGAGGGTGGAGGACCCGGCTTACGGGGAACTCCTCCTACAGGCCCCACCCTGGAAGATGACCGAGACCCCACCCCGGATCAAGTGGGCCTGCCGTCGGGTGGGGCAGGATAACGAATATATCTATCTAAAGCACCTGGGCTATGGAAAATCCTACCTCCGGGAGCTTAAGAAGAAAGGGGTTATTTAAACACAGCATGGATGTCCTATTTCAGGGCGAAGCCGAGATCCATTTTATGCACCCCGATGACTTCCGCGAATGGGTGAGGACCCACAAGAAGCGGGAGGCGGTGGAGAAGCTCATGACGGAGCGGGAGGCCGTCTCCCGCCTCGTCTCCGACGGTGACTACATTACCTATGACTTCTCTTCTCTTACGAGGGGACCGCAGGCCCTGGTTCGGGAGATCATCCGCCAAAGGAGGCAGGACCTCTGGGTCTGCGCCGAGTTCACCCTCCACGAAACCCCTTTGCTGGTTGGGGCGGGTTGTGCAAGCCGCATTGATGTGGGTTTTTTGGGTTATGGGAACTACATCGGGCGGGCGGTGACCGAGGGGAAGGTGAGGGTCTTCGAATGGACAAACGGCGCCCTCTCTTTCCGGATGCTCGCTGGCGCTATGGGAGTCCCCTTCGTTCCCATCCGGAGCCTCATCGCTACCGATACCATGAAATACTCCGGGGCTAAGGTGGTGCGTGACCCCTTCACAGGGGATCCCGTTTGCCTTGTGCCTGCCTTACATCCCGACGTCTTCCTCGTCCACGTTCACCAGGCCGATGTATACGGCAATAGCCGGATCTTCGGGACGAACCTCTTCGCCTTAGAGGCGGCCATGGCCTCGAAGAGGGTCATCGTCTCCGCTGAGGAGATTATAGACCATTTAGAGTTCCGCAAGGAGCCGTCGAAGACGACGATCCCGTACTTTTTGGTGGACGCATTGGTCCATATGCCGTTCGGGGCCTACCCGGGAGGCGTCCATGGCCGCTACGAATTGGATCTGGAGCACATCGACAGGCTGAACGCCATCCAGACAGATGAGGAGATGCGGGTCTATCTCGAGGAATACATCTATAGCCTCGAAAGCCATGAGGAGTTCCTTGAGAAGAAGGTCGGATGGAAGAGGCTGAAGGAGCTGATTCGTAAGGCCTCCATCAAGGAGGGGTATCATTAGCGATTTAGTAATAATGTAGGGGCCGACCTCTGTGTCGGCCCTAGGGCGAACAGGGACGTTCGCCCCTACTTGAGGAAAAAAATGGGAAAGCAGATGGAGTTTACTGATACGGAGTTCATGGTCTGCTCGGCGGCTCGTCTTTTGGAGGACAGGAAGACAGTGTTTGTCGGTTGGGGTATACCCCAGCTAGTAGCCATCTTGGCCGAGAAGCTTTACACCCCCAACCTCATTCAGATCTTTGAGTTCGGTGCGATCGGGCCTCAATCCTTGACGCCTTTTGTCCGAGGCACGATGGGCGGGCCTTCCAATGTCTACCGTTCCCTTCAGTGGATCAACATGAACTGGGCCTTCTCCTATGCCGTCTCAGGCTACATTGACTACGGCATGATCGGGGCCCTTCAGGTGGACACCTACGGAAATGTCAACTCCACTCTCTTGGGAGAGAGCTACGAGCGCCCCAAGCGGCGTTTTCCGGGAAGCGGTGGTGGCAATGAAGTGGCCTCCCTATGCTGGAAGACTATTGTTGTCTTGAAGCACGAGCCCCGCCGCTTTGTGAAAAGGCTTGACTTTATGACCTCGCCTGGATATCTCACCGGGCCGGGGGCGAGAGAGGAGATGGGACTCCCTCGTGGGAGCGGACCCTACCGGATCGTGACTTCCAAGGCCCTCTTCGGCTTCGACGAGGAGACGAAACGGATGAAGCTCATCGGGGTGCTCAAAGGGATTTCCACGGAGGAGATACTGAGGGAAATGGAATTTGAGCCAGTGGTAGTCGAGAAAATAGAGGAGATTGAGCCACCAACGGCGGATGAACTCCATATCCTGAGGGAGGAAATAGACCCTTCTAGGGTGATTATAGGGAGGACGACGAAGTAGGATACGGGATCCGGGATGCGGGATCCACGATACAGGATGCGGGATATGGGACTTTAGGGAAAGGGGAGAGGGTGAGGGAAGTCGTTATTGTGAGCGCTGTGAGAACGGCTATTGGGGCCTTTGGCGGGGCGTTAAAGGACATTCCTGCCCCTGAATTAGGGTCCCTGGTAATCAAAGAGGCCATAAGCAGGGCAGGCCTGGAGCCCACCCAGGTGGATGAGGTTATCATGGGCTGTGTCCTCCAGGCCGGGCTTGGCCTGAACCCGGCCCGAGTGGCGGCCCTCCGGGCAGGTATCCCCATCGAGACTCCCGCCTATACAGTGAATAAGGCCTGCGGTTCGGGTTTGAAGACGGTGGCCCTGGCTGCCCAGTCCATCCTTCTCGACGAGGCGGAGATCGCTGTAGTCGGCGGGATGGAGAGCATGAGCCGGTCCCCATATTACTTGCTCAAGGCTCGCTGGGGTGAGCGCCTGGGTCACGGCCAAGTGGTGGATTCCATGCTTGCCGATGGGCTCAACTGTCCCATTACTGACGTCCACATGGGGATAACCGCCGAAAACATTGTAGAGAGATACAAGATCAGCCGGGAGGAGCAGGACGCCTTTGCCGCAGCCAGCCAGGCCAAAGCAGGGGCGGCTATCGAAAGGGGGAAGTTCAAAAGGGAGATCGTTCCGGTAAGCGTCCCCCGGCCCAAGGGAGAGCCCGTCCTTTTTGAGGTAGACGAGTATCCCCGTCCCGGTGTCACAGTGGAGAAATTGGCCACTCTTAAGCCTGCCTTCAAGGAGGGTGGGACGGTCACCGCCGGAAATGCCTCTGGAATCAATGACGGGGCGGCGGCCTTAGTAGTTATGTCTGGAGAAAAGGCCTCCGCCCTTGGACTGAAGCCCCTGGCTAGGATCCGCTCCTGGGCCTCGGCAGGGGTGGACCCTGCCATCATGGGGATGGGGCCAGTGCCTGCTACCAGGAAGGCGCTGGAGAAGGCCGGACTTAAACTCGAGGACATTGACCTCATCGAGCTCAACGAGGCCTTTGCCGCCCAGTCCCTGGGGGTCCTGAAGGAGCTAGGGGCGGACTTGGAAAGGGTTAATGTCCACGGTGGTGCTATTGCCCTGGGACATCCTATTGGGGCAAGCGGGGCAAGGATTCTGGTGACCTTGCTTTACGCCATGCAGGATCGGAGGGCGAAGAGGGGCCTAGCTACCCTCTGCATAGGGGGAGGCCAGGGAATTGCTATGGTGGTAGAGGTTGTCTGGGAATGATATGAGGGCCCGGGCGAGAATGGCCATAGAAGGATTAAAAATAAAACGAAGTTTAAAAAATATTTTAAAAGCACTTGACAAAGGGATGGAATGATTGTAGAAAAACCAAAATTGAATGAGTGTTCAATCATTATAGGAGAATTTTCCGAATGACACCCGTGGATGAAGTCCAGTTAAAGGTAGAGGACATTCATATATCCTTCGGCGGTGTCCAGGCCCTCATGGGGGTCACTTTGGAGGTGAAAAAAGGGGAGATCTTTTCCCTCATCGGACCTAATGGTGCTGGAAAAACGGTGTTGCTTAATTGCATTAACGGGATATACAGGCCCCAAAAAGGCAGGGTTTGCTTTGAGGGGAAGGACATTGGTTATCTTAGGCCCTATGAGCGGGCTAGCCTGGGCATAGCCCGAACCTTCCAGAAGATAGAGCTCTTTAGCGGCATGACCGTTTTAGACAACATCAGGCTTGGTCGGCACATTCACATGAAGACCGGCCTCCTCGATGGCGCTATTTATGCAGTCAGGGCAGCCAGGGAGGAAATCGAGCACCGCGAGTTTATAGAAAGGGAAATCATTGATCTTCTTGAGATAGAGCATATCAGGGATAAGGTCGTGGGCATGCTCCCCTACGGACTCCAGAAACGAGTAGAGCTAGCCAGGGCCTTAGCCCTTAATCCCAAAATTCTGCTCCTTGATGAGCCGATGGCAGGATTGAACCTGGAAGAAGTAGAGGATATGGCTAGATTTATCCTGGATATCAACGAAGAGCAGCGATGGCGGGTAACCTGTGTCTTGGTTGAACATGACATGGGGGTGGTCATGGACATATCCCACAGGGTAGCCGCCCTTAATTTTGGTGAGAAGATATCAGAGGGGCCTCCGGAGGAGGTTCAGAATGATCCCCAGGTCATTAAGGCTTACTTAGGTGAGGTGGAGGAGATTTATGTCACCCGCAGGTAAAGCCAGTCCGGCTGAAATCGAAATCACCAAGGACTTGACCTTACCCAAGCTTTTGCTCTGGACTGCCCGGAGATACGGCGACCGGAAGGTGGCCATGAGGGAGAAGGAATTTGGCATCTGGCGGCCCATTACCTGGAAAGAGTATTTAGATAATGTCAAGTATCTGGCCCTTGGCTTTACCGCCCTGGGAATGGAACGAGGGGACAAGGTGGCCATGATCGGTGATAATCGCCCGGAAGGGCTCTGGGCTGAGATGGCTACCATGTGTGTCGGTAGTATCGGCGTCTGGCTATTTCAGGATTGCTTGATTGATGAGGTCCAGTACATTATAGACCACTCCGATGCCAAGTTCCTGGTGGGGGAGGGGCAGGAAGAAGTGGATAAAGCCCTGAGCATCAAAGACAAATGCCCCGAGCTGGAGAGGGTCATCTGGGACGACCCTAAAGGAATGAGGGACTACGATGACCCAATCCTTATTAGTCTTAAGGAGGTTCAGAGGCTGGGGCGGGAGATGGAGAAGAGGGAGCCAGGCCTTTTTGAGGACATGGTGGAGAAGGGGGATGGCGACGATATCTGCCTCCTGTTCTATACTTCAGGAACCACCGCCTTACCCAAAGGAGCATTACTCACCCACTACAATATGCTGAAGATGGGGCAGAACCTGATGAGGGTTGACCCCTGTTACGAAAGCGATGACTTTGTCTCTTTCCTCCCCTTTGCCTGGATCGGAGAGCAGATGATGTCCATCTCCTGCGGCCTCCAGGCAGGCTTCAGCATCAACTTCCCTGAGGAGCCAGAGACGGTCCTGGAGAACCTGAGAGAGATCGGGCCCCGGGTCATGTTCTCCTCGGCCCGGTTGTATGAGCAGATGGTCCGCACCGTTCAGGTAAAGTATCTCGATGCCAGCTTCACCAAGAGGAAGACTTACGAGATGGCCATGAATATCGGTTACCGGCTGGCCGATATGAAATTCGCTAAGAAGAAGATCCCCTGGTGGTGGAAGGGATTGGGGTATCTGGCCCATATCACCGTTTGGAAAAAACTCCGGGATCACCTAGGACTATCCAGGATCCGCAATGCCTATACAGGGGGCTCGGCCATAGGACCGGATCACTTCCGTTACTTCCATGCCATCGGTGTTAATCTGAAGCAGATATACGGCCAGACAGAGATCGCCGGTATCTCCGTCCTCCATCGAAGCGACGATATCAAGTTCGATACTGTGGGCAAACCCATTCCGGAGACGGAAGTACGCATCACCCCTGATGGGGAGATTATCTCCCGGAGCCCTTCGGTCTTCAAGGGCTACTATAAGATGCCCGAGGAGACGGCCAGGACCTTGAGGGATAGCTGGCTTTACTCCGGCGACACAGGTTTCATCGACGAAGACGGCCACCTGGTCTTCTTCGACCGCACCAAGGACATCATCGTCCTGAGCGACGGAAGCCGCTTCTCCCCCATGTATCTGGAGAGCCGGTTGAAGTTCAGCCCCTTCATCAAGGATGCCTGGGTAATAGGTGATAAGAAGCCCTACGTTGCGGCCGTTATCTGTATTGACTATGGGGTGGTAGGGAAATGGGCCGAGGATCGTGGCATTCCGTATACCAGCTATCCCGAACTCTCTCAGGAACCGCGGGTCTATGGGCTGGTAGAAAAGGTAGTAAGGCAAGTGAATAAAGGTCTCCCCAAGGCAGCCAGGATCAGAAAGTTCATAAACCTCTACAAGGAGTTTGATGCCGATGACGATGAGCTCACCAGGACCCGCAAGATCAGGAGGGGCTTTATCGAGGAACGCTACCGAGATATCGTTGAAGGGCTTTACACGCAGGCTGACAAGGTGCATATGGACACCACCATTACCTATGAAAATGGTAGAGTTTCCCGGATAAGAACGGACCTCAGGATAGCAGAGGTACCCCTTGAGGAGGAGGCGTAATGGAATTATTTGTCCAACTTTTGATCACCGGTGTGATGGTAGGAAGTATTTATGCCCTGGTGGCCCTGGGCTGGACCCTGATCTATAAGTGCTCCGGCGTGCTTAATCTAGCCATGGGCGAACTGACCCTTATCGGGGCTTATGTCTGCCTATCCTTATACACGTGGGGGATTCCCTTCCCCCTCGCCCTCTTAGGTACACTAATCGTGGGATTTGTCTTGGGGCTTTTGACCGAGCGCCTCTTCCTGCGCCGGCTGATCGGGGAGTCCATCCTTACCGTGATCATGGTCACAGTGGGCCTCTCCTTTTTCTTCCGGGGCGTCGTGGAGTTTATCTGGGGGACGGATACCAGGGTCTTTTTCCCCCCTGTCTTCCCAATAGAGCCCATTAAGTTCGGCAATATAGTAATTGGGCAGGTCTACCTGTGGAGTTTCCTTGCAGCCATAGTCCTGTTACTCGTCTTCGTTGCCCTCTTCAAATACACCCGGTGGGGCCTATCTATGCAGGCTACCGCGGATGATGAGATGGCCTCCCTTTCCTTAGGGGTAAGTGTCAAGGTAGTCTACGCCCTGGCCTGGGCCATCGCCTTTATGGCAGCAGGGGTGGGGGGGACCCTCCTCGGCAACATCAATGGGTTAAACATTTCGGTAGGTTATCTCGGGCTTCTGGTCCTGCCCGCCGTCGTGCTGGGCGGCCTCAATTCCGTGCCCGGTGCCATCGTTGGAGGGATAACCATCGGTATTCTCCAGAACCTAGCCGATGGCTACCTGAGCCGATTCACCCCTGGGGGGGTTAAAGAGATAGCCCCCTTTGCGTTCATGGTAATTATCCTTCTGTTTAAACCCTATGGACTCTGGGGCTGGGTCAGAATAGAGAGGGTATAGGGAATGTATCTACCTTGCGGCGTTTATCATGAGAAATACCGTCAGGACCATGCCTGGTGGCAGACCACATTCGTCCGGGCCAAGATGATCTTCCTCTTCCTCCTCCTTCTGGTTATTATCCCACAGTTTGCTAATCTCTACCTGATTTCAGTGGCCAATATTGTCGGATACACCATCCTCGCTGCTATGGGTGTGCAACTGCTCATCGGTTACTGCGGGCAGATCACCCTGGGTCACGCCGCCTTTATCGCTGTGGGTGCCTATACCAGCGCTATCCTAATGCTTCAATATGGCTTACCCTACCCGGTGAGTATTGCTGCAGCCGCGATCGTCGCCGGGTTGTGGAGCGTCCTCTTCGGCCTCCCCTCGGCCAGGGTTAAAGGCTTCTACCTCATCATGACCACCATGGCGGCCCAGTTCATCACTGTGGATTTTGTCATCACCCAATATGTAAGTAAGATCGGGGGTAGGGGGCACTACTTCTCGCTGCCCCCGGGCACGATAACGGTGGGACCCTGGGTCATTGACTCAGAGATGAAGGTATATTACGTTATGATAATCTTAGTAATCCTATGCACCTTCGGTATGGCCAACCTGCTGAGGACAAGGGTAGGCAGGGCCTGGATAGCCATCAGGGACAACGACATTGCGGCAGAGGCTATGGGGGTTAATGTTGTCAAATACAAGCTTCTCGCCTTCTTTGTTGCCGGTGTCCTGGGCGGGATTGCCGGTGCCTTCTGGATCAGCTCTCTCTTCTTCGTAAGTCCAGAGCACTTCACGTGGAGCTGGTCGCTGTGGCTGGTGGGGGTGATCCTCATAGGTGGAGTAGGGACTCTCCACGGCACCATCTTTGGGTCAATGTTCATGACGCTGGTGCTTGAAGGGCTGAAATTTGCATTTATGCCTCTAAGTGGCGTGTATCCTCAGCTCCTGGAAAAGTTCCTTTATGTCAAGGAAGCGGCTTTCGGTCTGGCTATAGTTCTATTCTTGCTCTTTGAGCCCAAGGGTCTTGCCTATAGGTGGTGGCAGATCAAGAACTATTTTAATCTCTGGCCCTTCTCCTATTAGCGGGGACAGGGCCTTAATTCTGGACAGCCATAAAGGCTGTCCCTAAAGTTTATTGAAGGATTAACGGAGGGTGAACGATGATGAGTATGAAAAAAATCTGGCGGAAGGTAATTGGCTCGTTACTGATTATAGTTTTATTGCTGGTGACAGATAGCCCGGCAGCAGAGGTGGTAAAGGTCGGTTCCCTCAATGACGTGACTGGTCCTACCTCCGATGTGGGTAAGGACATTGCCCTGGGAATGCGGGAGGCTGTGGCGTATGTGAATGACACACGGGGAATCAATGGGAAGCCAATAAAACTCATGTTGTATGACTATGGCTACCGTGTCCCTGAGGCCATAACCACCTACAAGAGGTTCAGGGATTTTGACAAGGTAGTGGCCGTCTGGGGTTGGGGGACCGGAGACACGGAGGCC
>JACRGL010000043.1 GCA_016212365.1 Candidatus Methylomirabilota bacterium
ATACCGGGGCGAAGGCCAACCCTTTATAGCAGAGTACGAAGTCCCTGTAACTAAAGGGTTGACGATTTTGGATGGGCTTATCTACATAAAGGAAAACCTCGATGGGAGCCTTTCCTATCGGATGTCGTGCCGGATGGGGGTATGCGGCTCCTGCGGGATGTTTATAAATGGCCTTCCCCGATTGGCCTGTCATACCCAGGTCGAAGAGTTAAATTCCCGGATCATCCAGGTTGCTCCATTGCCCAATTTCCCTACGGTAAAGGATCTGATCCCTGATCTGGGCCCTCTGTTTGATAAGCACAAGCTCGTCAGTCCTTACATTTTCCGGACCGACAGGGAAGAATACGATCATCCCACCCGGGAGTACAGGCAAGGCGTTGAAGAATTAGAGGCCTACCTCCAATTTTCTTACTGTATAAAATGTGGGATTTGCCTATCCGCTTGCCCCACTGTGGCAACGGATGAAGCCTTCTTTGGGCCACCAGCCCTGGCCCAGGCTTACCGGTATATAGCTGACACAAGGGATGAGGGCCTGAACATAAGGGTAGAGGCCCTGGATAGCCAGGAAGGGCCATGGAGATGCCATTTTGCCGGAGCCTGCTCGGCCGCCTGCCCTAAAGGGGTGGATCCGGCCTTGGGTATCCAACTCCTCAAAAAGACCATAATTGGGAGAAGATTAGGCTTGGGGAAGCTCAGGCCGAGGGCAACCATCGTTTCCCCGCCAGAAGGGGTGGGCCCAAGCCCGGAGGTTCCAAAGGCCCCACCTCCCACGGTAAAAAGGAGATAGCCTTTGAAGATTCATGAGTATCAAGCTAAAAGGATTCTGGCAGAATTTGGGTTTCCCATCCCCCGAGGGGAAGTGGCCAGCACCCCAGGAGAGGCAAGGGCCATCGCCGAGAATCTCGGCTGTCCGGTGGTGGTAAAGGCCCAGATCCATGCCGGTGGCCGAGGAAAAGGGGGCGGGATCAAGCTGGCCTCTAACCCGCCTGAGGCAGAGGACGTGGCCTCTAAGATTATCGGGATGCAGCTAGTTACTCCTCAGACCAGCCCCGAGGGCACTAAGGTGAAGCGGGTGCTGGTGGAGGAGGCCATGAGGATCCGGAAGGAGCTCTATCTGGGGATTGGCATTGATAGGTCCAGCGCCTTTCCTGTAATCATGGCCAGCGAGGCCGGGGGGATGGAGATTGAAGAGGTAGCCGCCCAATTCCCCGAGAAGATCATCAAGGTAGCGGTGGATCCCTCTGCGGGCCTCCAACCCTATCAGGGGCGCAAGCTGGCCCATAACCTGGGCCTCGACCCCCCCCTTATTAAAGTAACGGCTGAAGCGGTGGCAAAACTCTACCAGGCCTTCGAGGTGAAGGACTGCTCCCTGGCCGAGATTAACCCCTTAGTGGTTACTGAGGACGAGAGGCTCCTGGCCCTGGACGCCAAGATGAACTTCGATGACAGCGCTCTCTTCCGTCACCCGGAAATCAGGGAACTCCGTGACCTGGATGAGGAGGCCCCTTTGGAGGTGGAGGCTTCTAAGTACGATATAAATTATATCAAGTTGGACGGCAATGTAGGCTGCATGGTGAACGGGGCAGGCCTGGCTATGTCCACCATGGATATTATTAAGCTTGCGGGTGGCGAGCCTGCTAACTTCCTGGACGTGGGCGGGGGGGCCAGCGCCGAGCAGGTGGAGAACGCCTTCCGCATCCTCCTCTCGGACAAACACGTGAGGGCAGTCTTAATCAACATCTTCGGGGGCATCCTCCGCTGCGACCGCTTAGCAGAAGGGGTGATCCAGGCGGTAAAGAAGCTCCAGGTTCAGGTCCCTGTGGTCATCCGTATGGAGGGGACCAACGTAGAACTGGGGAAGCGGATGCTTAAAGATTCAGGCCTGAACTTCATCACTGCTGAGGATATGAGGGATGCGGCAGAGAAGGTCGTGCGCGCCGCACAGACGGTTCACCCGCCTTAGGCGGGACGGTTCACAGTTCACGGAGGTTTATTACCGTCAACTGTCAACAGTCAACCGTCAACAAGTCGAGGACATACTATGAGCATTTTAGTGGATAAAAATACTCGATTGGTTGTGCAAGGTCTCACTGGAAAGGAGGGCAGCTTCCATGCCCGGGCCTGCAGGGAATATGGGACCAAGGTGGTGGCCGGCGTGACCCCGGGCAAAGGGGGCATGGAACATGAAGGGGTGCCTGTATTCAATACCATATGCGAAGCGGTGGCCAAGGAAAGGGCCAATACCTCCATGATCTTCGTCCCCCCGGCCGTTGCTGCCGACGCTATTTTAGAGGCAGCCGATGCAGGCTTAGATCTGGTGGTTTGTATTACTGAAGGCATTTCGACCCTCGATATGATAAAGGTCTACCGCTACCTGCAAGGGAAGAAGACCCGGCTCATCGGTCCCAATTGTCCGGGGGTCATCTCCCCGGGAAAGGCCAAAGTAGGAATCATGCCGGGCCATATCCATAAAGAGGGCCCTGTTGGAGTAGTCTCCAGGAGCGGGACCCTCACCTATGAAGCAGTGGACCAATTGACCTCCAGGGGGATTGGCCAGTCCACCTGTATTGGTATCGGCGGCGATCCCATAATTGGCACCAGTTTCGTTGACTGCCTGGGGCTCTTCCAGGAGGACCCCCAAACGGAGGCCATAGTGATAATAGGTGAAATCGGAGGCACAGCCGAGGAGGAAGCGGCGGAATATGTAAAGGCCAGGGTTACCAAGCCGGTAGTGGGTTTTGTGTGTGGACGGACGGCACCACCAGGCAGGAGGATGGGTCATGCAGGGGCTATTATCACAGGGGGAAAGGGGACGGCAGGAGAAAAAATCGAGGCACTGAAAGACGCGGGTATTAC
>JACRGL010000044.1 GCA_016212365.1 Candidatus Methylomirabilota bacterium
AGGCTCCCCAAGGGCCATCCAGGGATCATCAAGATGGTGGAGTGGGTGGATGCCCAGTACCTGGCCAGGCGCACCACTGCTATTTCTAACGAAGAGATACTCGAGCAGGCCAGGACCCACCTGCCAGAGTATTTCAAGTAAGTGCCATCAGGGCAAGGACGCAACCTGGGCCCAAGAGGCAATGGTCAAGTGGGGATTGGCTAAATAACCCTAACGCTCCCCAAAGGGGCGGCGATGTCCTTCAAGTTTCCCAAAGAGGAGGCCCTGGAGTACCGCCGGCGGTATCGAGGGGTCATCGGCGTCCAGAGCAAGGTTCCTATCCGGGATAAGTCCATCCTGAGTCTGGTCTATACCCCGGGGGTGGCAGCGGCATGCCTGGAGATTGCCAAAATCCCGGCCACCTCCTTCGATTATACCTGCCGAGGGAATACCGTGACCATCATCACCGACGGCTCGGCAGTGCTGGGTCTTGGAAACGTAGGACCCGAGGCGGCCCTACCGGTGATGGAAGGGAAGTCGGTAATCTTCAAGACCTTTGCTGGCGTGGACGCCTTCCCTATCTGCCTGGCCACTCAGGACCCCGATGAGATAGTGGAAACGGTAGCTGCCCTGGCCCCAACTTTTGGAGGCGTCTGTTTGGAGGACATTGCCGCCCCCCGCTGCTTCACCATAGCAGACCAACTCCAGCGGGCCATAAACGTCCCCATCTTCGCTAACCACCAGCATGCCACTGCCATTCAGGTCTTGGCCGGTCTCTATAACGCCCTTAAGCTAGTGGACAAGAGGCTTGAAGAGGTCTCGGTGGTCATCAATGGGGCCGGTGCTGCCGGTATTGGGGTGGCCAGGCTCCTGTTGAAGGCCGGGGTGAAGAGGATGGTCCTCTGTGACCGAGAAGGGGCCATCTATAAATACCGGCTAAAGGGAATGAACTGGGCCAAGGGCGAGATCGCCCAAAAGACCAACCCTGAGGACCGCCGGGGGGATCTGGCGGCGGTGCTCCGGGGTGCCGATGTCTTCATCGGGCTCTCGGCGGGAAAGGTAGTGACCGCTGAGATGGTGGCATCAATGGCTCGTGACCCCATCGTCTTTGCCCTGGCCCTTCCTGAGCCCGAGGTCCACCCAAATGAGGCCAAGCAAGGGGGTGCAAAGGTAGTGGCCACGGGCCGCCCCGACTTTCCCAACGAACTCGACATTGCCCTGGTCTTCCCCGGTTTCTTTCGAGGGCTCCTTGACGTGCGGGCCCGCAATATAAACGACGCCATGCTCTTTGCTGCGGCGGAGGCCATAGCAGGCCTAGTTGATCGAGAGGAACTCGATCCGGATTACATCATCCCCCAGGTCTTGGATTTTCGGGTGGCTCCGGCCATTGCCGCCGCCGTGGCAAAAGCGGCTATGGAAACCGGAGAGGCCCGGGTCCAGGTGGACCCGGAAGAGATCGCCGAAAGGACCCGCCGCTACGTCTATGAAGGGCGGCTTCCTCTTCGCCCTCGCTCCCCTACGAAGGCCAAAACCGTAGAGGAGGAGGCCTTAGAGCTGCGCCGGAGGTATCAAGGGGTCCTGGAGGTCAAGAGCAAGATCCCCATAAAAGACCACTTCATTTTGAGCCTGTTCTATCTCCCCCCGGGGGCTATAGAGCCTTGCAGGCTCATCTGTCAGGAGCCCATGAAGGTCTATGACTATACGGCCAAGGGAAACCTGGTAGCCATCATTACCGATGGCTCCGCAGTTCTGGGCCTGGGGAATATAGGGCCCAGGGCAGCGCTCCCGGTCATGGAGGGGAAAGCCGTCCTCTTCAAGACCTTCGCTGGCGTGGAGGCCTTCCCCATCTGCCTGGCCACCCAGGACCCCGACGAGATAGCAGAGCTGGTTAAAAGGATCGTCCCTGCCTTCGGGGGTATCAACCTTGAGGACATCTCGGCCCCCCGCTGCTTTTACATCGAGGAACGTCTAAAGAAAGAGACCGATATCCCCATCTTCCATGACGATCAGCACGGGACGGCGGTGGTGGTCCTGGCTGGGTTGATAAACGCCCTCAAGCTGGTAGGCAAAAGGTTCGAAGAGGCTCGAGTGGTCATCAATGGGGCCGGTGCAGGGGGGATTGCAGTAGCCAAGATCCTCCTGGCCATGGGGATAAAAAACCTCATCCTCTGCGATACCCAGGGGGCTATATACGAGGGGAGGGGAGTGGGGATGAACTGGGCCAAGGAGGAGATGGCGAAAGTAACCAATCGGGAAGGGCTCAAGGGGAGCCTGGGAGAGGTCATTCCGGGATCAGATGTATTCATCGGCCTATCGGTAGCAGGGGCCTTGAGTCAAGAGATGGTGCGTTCCATGGCCAGAGACCCTATTGTCTTCGCCATGGCCAACCCAATCCCCGAGATTTTGCCAGAGGAGGCCAAGCAGGCAGGGGCGGCAGTAGTGGCCACGGGCCGCTCCGATTTTGATAACCAGGTTAATAACTCCCTGGGCTTCCCCGGCATTTTCCGCGGTGCCCTAGATGTAAGGGCTCGAAATATAAACCAGGAGATGAAATTAGCCGCAGCCTTTGCTATAGCCGATCTAGTAAGTGAGAAGGAGTTGCGGCCTGATTATATCATTCCCTTTATGATGGATTTCCGCGTGCCCCCAAGGGTCGCCGCCGCCGTGGCAAAAGCGGCCATGGAAAGCGGGGTGGCCAGGATCCAGGTCGATCCGGAGGGGGTGGCCGAGAATACGAGGAATTTTATTTACGAAGGACAGTTGAGTTTAGTTCCATAATAGGTTATTATAGCTAAAGATGAGCTGACCATAGACCTGAGGCGGGAGTCGCAGTGGATCTCGTAATCGGGAGGTGGTGTGATGGAGGGTCTTTAGGGTTGGATCTGGAGGGATCAACCTTTACTCATTATGAAGGAGGATAGAGTTATGCGGGTAATAAAGGTCATTTTGGCGGGCTTAGCGACCTTAGCCTTAATAGGCTGGGGTTTGGGTTTATCTGTGGTCTCGGCGGCAGAACCCATAAAGGTCGGGCTTCCCCTCCCCCTTACCGGGATTCACGCCAAGTTTGGAGAAGCCATCCGGAACGCATATGTCATGGCCGTGGAGGAAATCAATGCGGCAGGGGGGATCAGGAAAGGGCCCCTGGCAGGCCGCAAAATAGAGCTACTTATCGAGGACGACCAGAGTAAGCCGGAGGTGGCCCGATCGGCCGTGGAGAAGCTCATCACCCGGGACAAGGTCCCTATGATCGTGGGGGAGTATTCCAGCTCCAATGGCTTCGCCGTAGCCGGGGTGGCCAACCAGTATCAGGTCCCCTTTCTCAACACCACTCCAGCCGCTGACAGGATCACCCAATCGGGGTGGAAGTGGGTCTTCCGGTTAAACCAGCCGGCCAGTGCCTATGCTGAGGGACTTCAGGATTTCCTCTTGAAGGTCGTGAAGCCCAAGAGCATGGTTATTCTCTTTGAGAACACCCTCTTCGGGACCACTGCGGGGAAGGCCATGAAGGACTGGGCAGACAAGAAAGGGATCGCTGTCCTGCTCTATGAACCTTACGAGGCAGGGGCTATCGACTTTAAACCTACGCTCCTCAAGGTCAAGGCCGCAAATCCTGACATTATCTATATGGTATCCTACCTCATGGATGCCATGCTCCTCATGCGCCAGTCCCGGGAGCTAGGCCTGCAGCCCAAGCTCTTCGCGGGAGGGGCGGCCGGATTTACCATGCCGGAGTTTGGTGCAGGGGCCGGTCGGGCTGCAGATTACGTCTTTTCAGCGACCCTCTGGGCCCCTGACGCTAAGTATCCTGGGGCTAA
>JACRGL010000045.1 GCA_016212365.1 Candidatus Methylomirabilota bacterium
AGTGGAGGGATGTCAACCAACCCATTTACCCCAAAAATAGACATTGAAAAGTATAACCCCCATAAAATCCCCTCCCCTACCCCCTCCACATCCTCCCCCCACTGGGGGGGGTGGACAAAGGTGGGGGGGCCTTTTATGGGGAGGGGGTCGAGGGGAGGGGGAACCAATGGTAGTCTCTCACCCTCACCCCGACCCTTGTATGTTAAACTCATTGTTAAACTTAATATTATATTGAACGTGACAGACCGTCCCGACCCTGGGTAGAAAGACCGTGGGAGAGCAGGGGTCGTCACGTTCATAATCCCATTAACCCGAACAGTTGCCTGGGCCTCAATAGGAGAGCTCGTATCCTGCAAGGTCGGGTAATAGGAGGAAAAGTTATGGAAGCCAAAATTAGACCGTGGGTAGGTATCGATGTATCGAAAGACCAGCTGGATGTTTACATCCATCCCACAGCCCAGCGTTTCTGTTTTAAACACACCAACGAAGACCTCATGACCCTGGGGCAGCAGATATGTAGTTTGAATCCTGCCCTGGTGGTGCTTGAAGCCAGTGGAGGCTTTGAAAGTACTGTAGCCGGTGTGCTGGCCTACCTGGGTGTTCCTACAGTGGTTGTTAATCCGAGGCAGGTACGTGATTTTGCTCGTGCCACGGGAAGGTTGGCAAAGACTGATTCTATCGATGCCCGGATCCTGGCCCGTTTTGGTGAGGCTGTAAAACCAGAGGTAAGACCGCTGCCCGATGATGATACTCAAAAGTTGAGGGTCTTGGTCAAGCGGCGCCAGCAAATAGTTGAGATGGTCACGATGGAAAATAACCGCTTGTTGCATGCCTCGGAACCGGTAGCTGGCAATATCAAGGCACATATCGCCTGGTTGAAGCAGTGCTTGAAAGACCTGGACAAGGACCTTGGGGATTTGCTGCGTTCCAGTCCCATCTGGCGGGAGAAGGAAGATCTCCTGCGCAGTGTCCCTGGAGTAGGTCCAGTGCTTGCAGCCACCCTGATTGCCCAGTTGCCGGAACTTGGGCAACTCAATCGCAAAAAGATTGCCTCTCTGGTTGGTGTTGCTCCCCTTAACCGAGATAGCGGCACTTTGAAAGGGAGGCGTACAGTTTGGGGAGGTAGGGGTCATTTGCGTGCGGTTCTCTATATGGGCACTGTTGCGGCTATCCGTTGCAACCCTGTTATTAAGGCGTTTTATAAGCGGCTTATACAGGCCGGAAAAGCCAAAAAAGTTGCTATAACGGCCTGTATGCGTAAGTTGCTTATAATCTTGAACGCAATGTTTAAGCATAAAACACTCTGGAAACCTATATATGCTTAAAATACCCTCTTGACAACACAGTTGCTCTCCCATAAAGGGAGAGGGGGAACTTGAGGATGTCAATCTCTATTTTTGGATTATCCAAATAGGGATTATCACTTTGCACTTCCAAAAGGCCTGTGATAAATAATGATGCGCAACCGCCCTTTTAAATCAGGCTAGGGGAAACCATGCCGAAAGACTCTAAAGAAATGGAAAGGCCATGAGGCGGGAGGAGCTGGAAGGCCTCCTCTTAGCGGGCCTCGCTACTACCCTTTTCTCCACCGGGGCTATCCTGGTGAGGTTAGCCAGCGCCCTTTCCCCTTTGGAGGTTACCGCTTATAGGCTCATCCTTGGAGCCCTTTTCGTAAGGGCCCTTGCGTATCTCGTGAGGAGTAAGGTAGCCTTAACAGTTAAGGAGCTACAGCGGCTTTTCCCCATAGGTCTGGTGGCCGGCCTCCACTTCCTCTTCTTCATCGCATCCCTTTACTGGACCACCATCGCCCACTCACTCACCCTTACCTACACCGCCCCGGTCTTCGTTACCCTCCTCTCCAGGTCCCTGCTCCAGGAGCCCTTGAAAAGGATAAAATACACAGGGATTGCGGGTGCCATCCTTGGAACTGCGGTCCTGGCCGGATTCGAACCTCGCTGGAGCCAGCGGATGCTGGTTGGAGACCTTCTGGCCTTAGGCTCTGCCCTTTGCTTTGGCCTATACTCTGTGTTGGGTCGCCGGGAGAGGTCTAACTTTCACCTCCTCCAGTACGCCTTCTGGGTTTATCTCTCCGCCGGCCTCTCTCTCCTCCCTTTTGCGTTGGCTACCTTCTCCAGAGTGCATCCCCCGAAGGCTCTCCTGGCTGTCTTCCTGTTGGCCCTCTTTCCCTTGGCCCTGGGCCATACCCTTTATAATGCCGCCTTACGCCGGATGCATGCGAGCTACGTGAACATAATCGCTACCCAGGAAGTAACGGGGGGCATCCTCCTAGGCTGGCTCCTCCTGGACGAGGTCCCTGGCCCCACCTCATTGCTCGGGGCCGGGATAACCCTGGCCGGGATCATACTGGTCCTTCTTTAAGGATAAGACCCAGTAGGCCCCCTATAAGGCTCCACCCAAACCCTCCGCCCATCGGTTGTAACAGTTACCGCCCCGTTTTTGTCTGTCCGATAGACCCGGGCCCCGATCTCCTCGTATCTATCTATGGCCTCTGGATCGGGGTGGCGGAAGCGGTTCCCAGAGCCCGCTGAGGCTACGGCGAATTTTGGCTTTACCCTCTCTAAAAAGGCGGGCGAGCTGGAGGTCTTCCCCCCGTGATGCGGGGCCTTGATTACTGTGGCTTGAATCTCCGCCCCCCTCTTCAAGATCTGCTCCTCGGCCTCCACCTCTATATCTCCTGGAAAGAGGAGGGCTACCTCCCCATACTTCACTCGGAGGACCAGTGAATTAGAATTCTCGTCGGAGAAGCTCCCCCGGGAAGAGCCGGCAAGGAATGGCCGTGAAGGGTGGAGCACGGAGACGGATACGGGATGGAAGCCGCGGTATTCGAACCCCTTTTCCAGTATCCTATAGGGGATCTTTTGCCTTCGCAACTCTTCCTGGAAGGCCAGGTAATTTGGGGAAAAATAAGGCTGGGCGGCATCCCAGACCTCTCCCACATTGAAGAGGCGAAGGATGGCCCGTAGCCCATTGAGATGATCGGGATGGGGATGGGAGAGGACCAGGACGTCCAACTTCCCGATCCAGCGGTGCCATAGATAAGGGGCTACCACCCTCTCACCAATGTCAAAGCTGTCATCGAAGACCCCACCCCCATCTACGAGCATTGTCCTTCCCCCCGGAAGCTCCAGGAGGGCGGAGTCCCCCTGACCCACGTCGATGAAGGTCATTCGGAGCCTTCCCTCATTCGAGGGATAGAAAATGTGAAAAACAAGGAGGGCCACTAAAGAGGGAGTCAGGACGAGGGCTGCCCTCTTTGCCCAGGGATGCCGTCTCCATAAGATCAGGGAAATGAAGAGGAGATAATATAGGGCTATCATTGCCAGGGTGGGGGTGTAGAGACGGACTGAAGCCCAGGGGATGGAACCAAAGAGCCGGGCCAGGTACAGGAGGAGACCCACCAGTTGAGAGTTGAGCCAGTTAAGGGGCCAGAGCCCGCCCGGGATGAAAAGCAAGACGAAGCTCAATAGCATCCCGGTAGCGGTGATGAGACCGCTTAGGGGGACGATGGGTAGATTGGCGACCACCCCCACCAGGGAGAAGCGGTTGAAATAGATGGCCAAAAGGGGGAAGGTAGCCAAGGTGGCGGCTCCGGAAGCCAGAATCGATCCCATGGGCCAGCGCCATGGCCTGGAGTAGGCCTCTATATCTATCAAGGAAAAGCCGGCGATAATTGCAGCCGTGGCGGCGAAGGTGAGTTGAAAACCCACATCGAATAGATACCAGGGGTTCCAGATGAGGAGGACCAGGGCCGCCAGGGCTAGAGTGTTCCAGAGTTCGGACTCCCGGTCAAGGATCAAGGCCAAGAGGTATAGGCTGGTCATAAGGGCTGCCCGGACCACTGATGGGCTGGCCCCTGCTAGAAGGGCATAGAAGTTTACCAGGATAAGGGAGAGGAAGGCCCGGCTGCGGCGTGGGATTCGGAGGACTCGGAGGAGGAAGTAAAAGGTCCCTGCCAGGAGGCTCACATTGAGGCCGGAGATGGCTAAAATATGATAGGTCCCGGATTGCAGGAAGGCCTCATTTGCCTCCGAGGAAAGGGAAGAGCGATCTCCCAGGATTGTGGCCTTCAAGAGGCCGGCCCGCTCTGGTGGCATGGTCCGGTCTAGACCGCGGAGCATCCTCTGGCGGAGATCAAAGGCCCACCTGAGAAAGGAATTCCCGCCTCTTCCCTCCAAGTGGGCCAGGGAACTTTCCTCCCCTACCCAACCCTCGAGATATACTCCCCTGGCCGCCTGATAGGAGCGATAGTCAAAGGCCCCTGGGTTGAGGAAGCCCCTGGGGCGGCGAAGCCGGAGGGTAGCCCGGACCCGATCTCCATAGGCATAAGACGCCTGGGAGTGGCCGATAGTGATGCGGATCCGCCCTATTGCGGAATAGACAGCCCCGCCCCTCAGGATCCTCACCTCGTCCAGGACCAGGCGGGTCCGCCCTTCCTCATCCCCTTCGTCATCGAATCGCTCAGGAGGTTCAGCTACAACCCCTTCCACGGACAACTTCCCTTCCAAGGCCTGGTCAGGGATATAGTCTAAATGGGTAGGAGGGAAATGGCCGGCGGAGAGGACAAACCGGAAGGCACCCAGGGCTAAAAGGGCCAGCAAGAGAGGGTAGCCAAGGGCCCTCGAGGCCCCCATGCCAAAAAGAAAAAGGGTGAAGACCAGAAAAAGGGTCAGGGTCAGGATGAGGAGGTATAAAGGTGGGTGGGCAAGACGGCCGAAGACAACGCCTGTGCCATAGGCTAGGGCGATCGCCACCAAAGGGTGGCGGGCAGCAGTTGGGGATTTAAGGCCTTTGATGAAGAGAGCATTTTGAGACATCGGGCACTTTTTATACCAAGGCCTCCGACCTTTTTCAATCAAAAACCGTTTGTTTCGCCCAATGCCGGATTTGGGGATTTACTTTTTTTGCCCTTTAAGATACTATCACGAGCTATGAAAATCATTGACCGCTACATCTTAGAAGAAATGACCTCTGTCTTCCTGGCGGGGCTCGCGATTTTTACCTTCGTCCTCCTGATGGGAAAGATCCTCCGCCTGATGGAGCTCATCATTACCAAAGGGGTAGGGGTAATTACTGTCCTAAAGCTCTTTGCTACCATCCTCCCTTCCTTTTTGGCCTTGACCGTCCCTATGGCCGGCCTCCTCGCTGCCCTCAGCGCCTTTGGAAGGCTGGCGGCTGACGGCGAACTCATCGCCCTGAAGACCGCGGGATGGAGCCTCTACCGCCTTATCCTGCCCGCCCTCTTTTTCGGATTTCTAACCTATCTTCTAACCCTTTTTTTAATGCTAGTGGCTGTCCCTAGAAGTAACCATGTCTTCAAAGACCTGGTCTACCGCTTAGCTCGCACCAAGGCCACTTTGGGCCTTCGTGAAGGGGTATATAACAGTGACTTTGAGGGCTTGATCCTCTATGTGGAGAAGCTGGACGAAGGGCGCTCCTCTTTGAAAGGGGTCTTCATGGCTGACTCTCGGGACCCGGAGGCACCTCGAATCATTGTCGCCCAGGAAGGCCAGCTAGTCCCAGACCCCCGGCGCCTGCGGATGGTCCTAAGGCTCCTCCAGGGCGGGGTCCATTTCACATCCCCCCGCGATCCAGCCAAATACCGGAGCCTGAGCTTCGCCACCTACGAGATGGCCCTCGACTTGAACCCTGGCCTTTCGGAGTCTTTGGGGAGGGCTAAAGGGGAGGCCGAGATGACCCTGAGGGAACTGAGCCGGAAGATCAACGACCTCCGGGCTCAAGGGGGCAATTACCATCCCTACCTGGTAGAGCTCCACAAGAAGCTTGCCCTCCCCCTGGCCTGCCTGGTTTTTGTCCTACTGGGCACCCCCTTAGGGATTAAAGTCAAGCGGTCAGGAAGGGCGAGCGGATTCCTCCTGAGCATACCCATCCTTCTTGCCTATTACATCCTCTTGGTGGCCGGCGAGGGCTTGGGGGACCGGGGAAGGGTCCCTGCCTTCTGGGCCATCTGGACGCCGAACCTCTTACTGGGGGTCTTAGGTGGTCTCTTCCTGATCGCGGGGGCCAGAGAGTTATCCATTTTGGAGAGGATTAGTTTTTGGAGGACTCGAGACTAGATGAGAATCCTTGACCGCTATGTGGCCAGGGAGTTTCTAAAGACACTCCTCCTGGGACTGGCTGCCCTGGCCGCTGTTTACCTCATCGTGGACCTGTTTGAGAACATGCCCCGTTTTGTGGAAGCCCGGGTCCCCCTGTCCATAATCCTGGAATATTATGGCTTCAGTCTTCCCTTCATACTTTTCCAGGTCAGCCCGGTGGCCGTCCTCATGGCTAGCTTCTTGAGTCTGGGGAATCTCGGCCGTCGCCATGAACTTCTGGCCATGAAAGTTGGCCGAATAAGTTCCCATCGTATTGTAGCCCCAATCCTCCTCCTTGCCATACTCCTCAGCTCCCTTACATTAGCCTTTAATGAATACATCACTCCAAAAACCAATGAGCGGGCTTATGACATAAAACGGACCCGGGTGAAAAAGCTTCCGCCTTACCGCCTTACCAGGGAGAATGACGTCTGGTTCCGGGTAAAAGGGGATAAGATGCTCCACATCTCCTTGTTGGAGCTGGACCGCGGAAGGATGCACGGGGCCTCTTTACTGGAATTCGGCCCAGGTTTTCAGTTACTTAGAAGGATAGACGCCCAGGAGGCGCGGTGGGAAGGGGGTGGCTGGATCTTTTTAAAGGGTTATATCAGGGAATTCCGCAATGATGGCTCTCTTGCAGCCTCAAGCTTTTCCCAACTGCCGGTAGATTTAAAGGCCACCCTCGCCGAACTCGCCCGAGTGGAGAAGGCCCCGGAGGAGATGAGCTATGGAGAACTCAAGAGGTATATCCGCCGCCTTTCGGCAAGCGGGGCCAACACATTGAAGCTCCAGGCGCGCCTCCACGCCAAGCCCGCCACTGCCTTCCTCAGCCTGGTGATGGCCCTCATTGGGGTCTCATTCGGCCTGCGCTCGGGGAAGAAGGGGCTCCTGGTAGGGATAGGGGCCAGCCTTGCTGTTGCCTTTCTCTATTGGGTTACTTTCTCCCTGAGCCTCTCCCTGGGCTATGGCGGAAAGCTTCCCCCTTTTATGGCCGCCTGGCTCCCTAATTTCCTCTTCGGTAGCGCAGGCCTCACATCACTGCTCAAACTAAGGGGATAACCCGCCCCCCTAACCCCCTATCCCTTCAAAGATACTCTCTTCCATAGGCTTAGGATCTTTGGATTTTCATAGCTCAGGCCAGCAAGTAATACTTCTAATACTTCCCTCTCCCTCCCCCTTTTGGTCTTTTGTTTCAGCTTCTGTTTCAGATTCTGTTTCAGTAAGAAAGTTTTGAATTTGCTTCAAACCCTCATATCGGCGAAGGCCACGAACCAGAACTGGCAATTCTCCAATGCCAAGGTTTAAAAAAATAAGAGGTTTTTTAGATAAATCTATTACCTCGAATTGAAATCCCCTATCTTTCAGGAGGCGTATTGCCTCCTCCGAGCGGATTGCTCCTGAAAAAATATAAAGTCTTAGCATGTATTATCGTTATTCAGGGGATTTAAGGGGGTTTTTCGATAGGCTCAGCTATTATCTGCGCTGGCTGTTAAGAATTAGTGGAGCCCGATATCACGCGCCCAAGACTCTACACATGTCCTGATCGATGTCTCAATGTTGCAAGTATCAAATTCTTTGTAAAGCTTGCCCGCAATGTCCGTAGGCATATCAGTCATTCGTTGGTCCTTCAATATCAGACATCGTTTATTTTGTGCGAGCATGAAACCAAGCTCTAATGCAACGCTGGGGTTAAACTCTCTTTCGTCTATCTCCTCAAAAACTGCTACACCATATCTGGAGCCAAGCATATACAGGCAGACATTATCCCAAAGATCGCCCGTATAATCTTTGTCATCAGCTCGGAGAACTTTAAGGCCATATTTGGCCATTTCCTGACGCAGCGTTCTCATGGTCTCCTTATACTGCTCTCCTATCTTAAATCGCATCATCAAGAATACGTTTCGGTCTATGTCAGGATGGTCTTGGAGGAATTGTGGGAAGAAACGGACGAAGTACTGAAACCCTGGGGGAAGATTTAGGCGCTCAAATTCAGCCCGATCTAGCAGTTGTGCACAGACCTTTTCAGCCAACGGCTGCAATTGCCTCTTCTTCTCTTCTTTGTCACCCTCCAATACTGCGATTGGAAGACTAATACCGATAGGCTGGCGAAAACCAAATTCATGCAAGGCTCTGCCAACCAGGGCATTAAGGGGAATAGGTGTACCTCGTTGGCGCTCATCGATATAGGTATGATCGGGGATGGCACCAATGGGTATATCATCTACAACTAGGTGAAGTGCTTGGATATCTAAAACGGCAACAAAGTTAGATGGGCGAACGAATGGGATCTGCCCACGACCAAGCCCTCCGGCAGCGCAAGCCTCAGCGACAAGCTCGCTAAAGGCTGTAAGTGCTTCTATAACATTTTGCCGGTCTGGCTCGGAAAGACTTCCTCTCGTCATCTCAGTGTCACCAAACATGGGTTCCCTCCAAATCTCCTA
>JACRGL010000046.1 GCA_016212365.1 Candidatus Methylomirabilota bacterium
CCTTTAAGGCCTGGAGTTCTGCCATCAAGGATTCCCCTATCTGGGCAGTCCGCTCGAAAAGCCGGTGATTCTCCAGGTACCTTAAAACCGCCAGGCCAATAGCGCAGGAGAGGGGATGACCCATGTAGGTATGGCCGTGGACGAAGGCCCCGGACCCCTCCGCGATGACCTGGTAGATCCGCTCGGAGATAATGGTCGCCCCCAGGGGGGCATAGCCACTGGCTATTCCCTTTCCCGTGACAATTACGTCCGGTGTGACCCCCCAGTGCTCTATGGCAAAAGGCAATCCTGTCCTCCCCATGCCAGTCATCACTTCATCCGCAATGAATAGGAGGTCGTGTCTATTGCATATCTCCCTGATAATCCCGAAGTACTCGGGTGGGGGCACTAAGGCCCCTGCCGCTGCCCCAACAACAGGCTCGGCGATGAAGGCAGAGACCGTCTCTGCCCCTTCCTGCCTTACAGCCCGTTCCAGCTCCCAGGCACAATCCAGTTCGCATCCCGGATAGGCCTTGCCGAAGGGGCAGCGGTAGCAGTAGGCAGGGGGGATATGGGGAAAGTCGAGGAGGAGGGGGGTAAATGGCCCCCTCCTTATTGTCTGGCCCCCTGCCGAGAGTGCCCCTAAAGTTGCGCCGTGGAAGCCCCTCCTGCTACCTATAATCTTATATTTTTTGGCCTCCCCCCTTTCCAGGTGATACTGGCGGGCCAGTTTTATAGCCGCCTCTGTGGCCTCAGAGCCCCCGGATGCAAAAATCACCCTGTTTAGATCGCCAGGGGCGAGTTTGGCCAGGCCTGCTGCCAGTTCCTCCTGGGGGGCGCTGGTGAACTGGGAGGTATGGGCAAAGGAGACCTTTGCCATCTGGGCGGAGGCGGCCTCGGCAATCTCCCGAACCCCGTGCCCTATACTCACCACCAGGGACCCGCCGGAGCCGTCCAGATAGCGTCTCCCCTCATTGTCGTAGAGGTAGACCCCCTCCCCCCGTTCTACTATCGGGTATAGACGGCGGAGATCGCGGTAAAACACATGACTTTTTTTGTATACGGAGTTCTCTACCATAATAGCTCCAGGCATCCTGAGGCTGCCCTATTCCCGCAAGTAGGGATCCAGGGCGTCCCGCAGTCCGTCTCCCAGGAGGTTAAAGCCGAAGACCACCACCATGATAGCCAGGCCCGGAAAGGTGGCCACCCAGGGGGCCGCCCGCAGGTAGGTGCGGCCATGGGAGAGCATAGCCCCCCACTCAGGGGTAGGGGGCTGGGCCCCGAGGCCCAGGAAGCTCAGGCCTGAAGCGGTGATGATGACCGTGGCCACGCGGAGGCTGGAAAGCACGATAACGGGGCCGAAGCAGTTGGGCAGGAGATGCCGGAGGATGATCCGGTAATGGCTTGCCCCCAGGGAGCGAGCGGCCTCTACGAACTCCCTCTCCTTTAGGGAGAGGACCGAGCCTCGGATAATCCTGGCAAAGATGGGGACCGAGATCACGCCCACCGAGAACATCACGTTGACGAGGCCGGGACCCAGGGCGCTCACGATGGCAATGGCCAAAAGGATGCTGGGAAAGGAGAGGAGGATGTCCATGGCCCTCATGATGAGGGAGTCCCAGATCCCCCCGAAAAAGCCGGCCACCATCCCAAAAACGATTCCTGCTAAGAGGGAGAGACTTACCCCCACAACCCCTATAAGGAGCGAGATCCGGGCCCCAAAGATAATGCGGCTCAGGATATCGCGGCCAAACTCATCGGTGCCCAGGGGGTATGTTAGATTCGGGGATTGGAGGCTCGAGGCGAGGTCCTGGCGGTAGGGGTCTTTAGGGGCAAGCTGGGGGGCGAGGAGCGCCACCGCGAGGAAGAGGACAACAGTCCAGCCCCCGAAGAGGGCCAGGCGGTTTCGCCTCAAAGATGCCCATATCAGAGAGAACTGACCGGATTTCCCTTTCTTTGCCTTCATCAACCGTACCGGATGCGTGGGTCAACCCAGGCGTAGAGGAGGTCCACCACAAGGTTGATCAGGACGAAGGTAGCAGCCACCAGGAGGATGGCCCCTTGCACAACAGGGAAGTCGCGCATGGCGATAGAGTCTACCATTAGGCGGCCTATCCCGGGCCAGGCGAAGACTGTCTCCGTAAGGACAGCCCCTCCGAGGAGGGAGCCGAACTGGAGGCCGGTAATGGTGATGACAGGGATCAGGGCATTCTTCAGGGAGTGTTTATAGACCACCAGGCGCTCCGGGAGGCCCTTGGCGCGGGCCGTCCTCACGAAGTCGGCGCGAATTACCTCCAGCAGGCTGGAACGGGTAAGGCGGGCCAGGATAGCCGTGGAACTCGCCCCTAGCGTTAATGAGGGGAGAACCAGGTGGGCCAGGCCCCCTTTACCCGTGGCCGGAAACCAGCCCAGCCATACAGAGAAGAGGAGCATTAGCATCAAGCCCAGCCAAAAGACGGGCATAGAGGCCCCCCCGATGGCCACCACAACGCTGGCGTTATCAATGAGGGTCCGCCGGTGGGTGGCCGAAAGGATCCCCGCCGGGACCCCCAAAAGGATCATGATGAGGGTGCTGGCGGCAGCCAGCTCCACCGTGGCCGGGTAACGGGCCAGGATCTCCTGGGTCACCGGCCGGCCACTCCGGATGGACCGGCCCAGGTTCCCCCGCAGGACGTTCCCCACATAGCGGATGTACTGGATATATAAAGGGTCCTCCAGGCCCAGCTCCAGGCGCAAAGCGGCTACCATCGCCGCTGAGGCCTCCTCCCCGGCTACCAGGCGGGCGGGATCCCCCGGGATGATCTGAAACATGAGAAAGACTAGGGAGATCACTCCGAGGAGGATGGGAATCAAGGCCAAAAGGCGGCGAATGGTGTACTTTAGCATCACAAAAGAAAAGGGTGGGCGGCCTCAGAAGCCGCTCACCCTGAAAACCACAGAATCACTTTGGCTAAGAGAGGGGGCCTCCCGGGCACCATTACTTGAAGGAGGCGCTGCGCACTAGGACCAGTTCCAGGGGGGAGACCACTACCCCTTTTAATCCCTTCTTTACCCCCACCGTCTGGTCCATATTGTGGAGGAAGACCCAGGGGGCGTCCTGCATAATGAGCTTCTGGGCCTCTTTGTAAATCTCAAAGCGCTTCTTCTGGTCAGCGGTGGCCATCCCCAGCACGATGAGTTCGTCCACCTTCTTGTTAGAGTAATAGGTGTAGTTGTTGACTTTGGGGGCAAAGGAGTCAGTGTGGAATAAGGGCCGGAGCACCCAGTCCCCGTCGCCGGTGGAAGGGGCCCACCCCAGGAGGAAAAGCTCCTGCTCCGCCTCCTCCGGCTTCTTGGCCAGAGTGGAGAGGTAAGCAGCCCACTCCCACTTCCTTAACTCCACATTTAGCCCTATTGCCGAGAGGTAGCCCTGCACCGCCTCGGCGATGGCCCTATCTGCCACGTAGCGGCCCTCCGGGGTCCAGAGCTTGACCTTGGTGCCTTCGGGAATCCCTGCCTCCTTCAGGAGGGCCTTTGCCCTGGCAGGGTCGTATTTATATTTGAAGGTTGGGGAATAGCCCCAGGTCCCAGGGGCGAGGGCAGAGTCGGCCACGCTCCCCATGCCCCGCAGGATGTTCTTGACAATGGCCTCCTTGTCCACCGCATAGTTCAAGGCCTGGCGGAACTTGACGTTGTCAAAAGGCTTTTTCTGGACGTTCATCCCGATGTAAATCACCCGGATACTCCCAGTTTTGATGACCTGGATCTTGGGGTTCTTCTCCAGGCGGGGGATCTCTATCGGGGGGAGCATTATGGCCAGGTCAGCCTCCCCTGTCTCCAGCATCACTACCCGGGAGGCATCCTCCTTTACGAACTTGAAGACGATCTTCTCCACTTTGGGCACGCCACCCCAGTGCTCCTTATTCCGCTCCAGGGTGATGTGATCCCCAGGCACCCACTCCACGAACCTGTAAGGGCCGGTCCCCACCGGGCGCAGGGCGATGTCGTCCCCGTATTTCTCCAGAGCAGCCGGGCTCACTATGCCCCCGGCCCCGTGGGCAAAGTGGGCCAGGATAGGGCCAAAAGGCTTTTCCGAGACAATCTTAATGGTGTAGTCGTCCACCACCTCCACCGACTTTATAAAGGGGGCATAGAGGGCGGTGCGGCGGGTTGTCTTGGTAGGGTTGGTGAGCCGATCCAGGTTATATTTCACGGCAGCGGCGTTAAAGGGGGTGCCATCGTGGAACTTCACCCCTTTCCGGAGCTTGAAGGTCCAGGTGAGCTGATCCTTGGAGACCGTCCAGGAGGTAGCCAGACCCGGCACCCGATTTAGCTTCTCGTCAAACATCACCAGGTTATCGTGGATGTGGCGCACCACTGTCTCCGACATGTTGTCCACCTGGTTGGGGGGATCCAGCTTGTGGGGCTCGGCGCCCATGACGTAAACGATGGTCTCCCCTTTCTCGGCAGCCTCGCCAGTGGGAAGGCTTAAAACAGTGATTAATCCCACCAAGAGTATTGCCACTAATGCCAATAATAAGACCTGCTTTCTCATCTCTTCCTCCTTTCCTGAGCAACCAATTTTATTATAGAGGGGGACCGCGGGCCTGTCAATGTAAAACCTTAGGCAAGCTAGTGCCGCACCAACTATTTCTCGCTAACAATCCGCTTTGGTGCGGCACTTCCGCTAGGGGGGCAGGCCCCCCTTCGGCGCTCGGCTTTCGCCTCGCTGAGCACCCCCCAGGCGTAGGGGAGCCTCGGGGAGGAACACTCCTACAACCCCTCAGTGCCCCTAGCGGGGCTTGGTGTGTTTAGGGGGAGTTAGCTGGAGGGGCACTAGGCCTTTAGATCCGGGCCCAGGCCTCCCTCAGGGTCCGCTTTGCCCCGGCAATTATGGCCTCCGACCTCTCACCGGGCAGTGGTTTCACTTCAAAGGCCACCACTGGCCTCTTCCCCTGCCCCAAATAACCCACATTGAAGAGCTCCCGCAGGAACATAGCCAATTCCTCCACATCATTCTCACCCCCGGGAAGTCCGAAGCGGGGATGCCAGTCACCGTAGGCGAGATGGGCCTTATCCTTAAGGACGCAATTCCCGATGTGGATGTGGGCCAGATGGTCCTTGAGGAGGCCCAGGCAATGCCGGGGTGTCTCCCCAAGCAGCGGCAGATGGCTCAGGTCCACCATAAGGCCAAAGTTGGCCTGTTCCTTCCTTACCCCCCGGGCCACCCAGAGGGCATCCTCAGAGGGGCCAATAAGGCACCTCTTATCAATCTTGGCATCAAAGGTCTCGAGGAAAAGACAGAGGCCCTTTCCTTGAGCATAGGCGGCGATCTCTTTTAAAGACCGAACCAAAAGCCCTTTGGCCTCCCCCCTCTCGTCCGCGTTTAAAGCGTTCAGGTTCAACCTCTGGGAGAGGAGGATGGGCTGGGCACCGAAGCCTATAGCGAGATGGCTCTCTCCCAAAAGCCTGGCCGTCGCCTCTCTTACCTGTGGGTCCTTTATGTGAGTTACCTCAATGGCTGAGAAGAAGCCATCCAGGGCGATCTTCTCGATGGTCTCCAGGATGGGACCTTCCCCTCGCATGGTCTCGGGGTAGACCATGAAGTGGACAATCCCCACTTTCATATAAGATTGAAGTGAGTCGTGCATCTATGCCACCCTACTCCGGAAAAAGGGACCCTTTTATAAGGTCCCTACAAAAAAGAAGGAAGGCAGGATGAAGCCGCCCTCCTCGGTCCCTAGGCTTCTATCCTCATCGGGTCAGTTTATTGAGCCTTTCCTTGGCCTTGGTTGCTTCCTGGGAGCGGGGATACTTGGCCACTAGATCCTGGAGCACCGAGCGTGCCTGGGTTTTCTCACCAAGCTCTAAATAAGCATAGCCCTGTTTGAGCAAGGCACCGGGGGCCTTGTCGCTCTTCGGGTGATCCCTCACCAGGGCCTGAAACTCCTTAATGGCCTGAAGGTAATTGCCTTGCCCATAATAGCTCTCTCCCAGCCAATAGCGAGCATTGGGGGCCTTGCTGGCCTTAGGAAAGTGGGAAAGATAAGTGCTAAAGCCGCTGATGGCCAGGTCGTAATTACCCTTGGTATAGTCCCCATAGGCAGTTTGGTAGACCTCCTCGGGGGATGGGGTCGGAGGCGGTCCCTTCTCCGGCGGCTTTTCCGCTTTGGCCTCCGGCTCAGCAGCGGGGGCAGTCTCCGTAGAGGCAGGCTTGGCTGCCGCTTCCTTCAGGGCCTTGAGATCTCCCTCCAGGGCCTTGAGATCTCCCTCCAGGGCCTCAAATCGAGAGGTAAGGGTAGCCACCTTTTGGTCCGACTGGTCCAACCGCTCGCCGAGTTCGGATATTAAGTGGTTGTTCTCCTCCAATTTACCCTGGACGATGCGGGTCTCAGAAGAGAGCTCGTCAATCCTGGCCCCAATGTTGGCCTGGGAGCTCAAGAAGTTCCGGGTTTCCTCCTTTAGCTCGGAGCTCAGCTTTTCAAGGTGTGCCTTCTGCTCTGCCTCCGCCTTAGAAAAGCGATCCCGGAGTTCACCCTCGACCTTGCCTAATCGCTCCTCTGCAAAGGCCCTCATCCCCTCAGTAGTCCGGGAAAGGGCGAGGAGCTCCCGGCGCAAATCCTTGACGTCCCTCTGGAGGGATTGGAGGTCCTCGGTGGTGGCGCAGCCCACCAGGCCCATGAGCAAAAGAGCCAGTGACAAGACCCGGAGCCCTGGGGAAAGAGATGCTCTCCTCAAAGATTACCACCTCCCTTTCCAGAGCCCAACCCGCCTTGGTTTAGACAACCATTAACCAAAGCGGGCGAGGCTCTGGTGAAAATGCTACTTAAGGATTACTAAGGTTTAATCACGAAGTGGGCCCGCCGGTTCCACTTCCAGGCCGATTCGTCGTGGCCAAGGACGAAGGGGCGCTCCTTCCCGTAGCTTATGGTCTTGATGCGGTCAGCGGAGATGCCCAGGCTCACCAGAAAGTCCTTGGCGGCCTTGGCCCGCCTCTCGCCCAGGCCTAAGTTATATTCCACTGTGCCCCGCTCGTCGCAGTGGCCCTCGAGGGTAATGGTAGCTTTAGGATTGGCCTTGAGCCACTCGGCGTTGACCTGGAGGGACTTCTTGGCGTCCTCCCTCAGTAGCGCTAGGTCGGTGTCAAAGAAGACATCTTCAAGGGGGGAGACCTTAGGCACGGCCTCCTTGGGCACCTCTGCCGGCCGCACCGCCGCCTCCTTGATCTCGGCAGGCTTCTTCACTACTTCCTCGGTCACCTTGGGGGCTGCTTCCGGGACCTTGGCCTTCTCTACCACCGCCGGTGGCTTCTCCGGGGCCTTGGCTGCCGGGGCTATTGCCCCCGGGGCCACCTCACCTATGCCTGGCTTCTTGGGACAACCAACGAGGAGGACCGGGATGAGAAGCAGGGAAATGGATGCCAGGAAAATAATACCTCTCTTGCTCCTCAATGAACTTCACCTCCTTTAAAAGGTAACTAACCACGGACTCCTCTCCCCTTCACCTCCTTTCATTTGTAGCGTCTCAGCCTTCTAGGCTCGCCCATCTGTTACGGCGACCAATCGGGGTTATAGTTATCGGCTCCATTATGGGTCAACCGTCTCTGATTTGAACCGTCAGCGTCCATCACATACAGGTTCTTTTTACCATCCCGAGTTGAGCTGAAGACGATGTGGCGACCATCAGATGACCAGGTGGGGTCCTCGTTATCTCCAGCCTTCGAGGTGAGCTGCCGGACCTCAGCGCCATCCGGATTCATAATATAGATATCAAAGTGGCCTTCCTGGCGGGAGACGAAGGCTATCTTATCCCCCCGGGGTGACCAGCGGGGAGAGGCGTTATAGATCCCGTTCCAGGTGATGCGCCTCACGTTGGCTCCATCCGCATCCATTACATAGATCTGGGGAGTCCCTCCCCGATCGGAGGTAAAGGCGATCTGTCGACCGCTGGGGGACCAGGTAATGGATACGGAGATACCCGGCCCGCTGGTGAGCTTTCGGAGTTCCGAGCCATCCTTCCGCATCAGATAAATGTTGGTGCCCCCATCTTTGGAGAGGGAGAGGGCAATCCAATTGCCGTCGGGTGACCAGGCAGGGGAGATGTTGAGGCCGGGGAAGCTGGATAGCTTCTGGCGCCTCCCGGTTTCCAGGTCTAGGAGGAAGATGTCAGGGTTGCCATCGCGATAGGAGATGTAAGCCAATGAGCGGCCGTCAGGGGAGAAGCGGGGAGAGAGATTAAGGGAGCGGTTTCCCGTGATCAGGCTGGGGTTGGACCCATCGGAGTCCATGATGTAGATTTCTTTGTAGCCGCTTATAGTGGAAACGAAGGCGATACGGGAAGAGGCTATCCCTTTCTCCCCGGTCAGCCGGTAGACGATCTCGTCAGCCCAGCGATGGACCATAGTCCGAAGGCGCTTCGCATCACCCAGATAGCGCTTGCCTGCGATCATTTCCCCCCTGGTGACATCGAAGAGTCTCCCTTCAAGGATCAGGTTCCCCCCTTTGGAAGAAAGGACCCCGGTGGCCAGGGCCTGGATCTTCAAGGGGGTCAGCTTGGAAAGGAGAGGCCGCTCATCTCCAAGTCTCAATTGGCCTGCCTCGAAGGGGAGCTCGGGGGCCTCCACCACCTCGAAGATCCTTGAGAATTTGAGGTCAGAGGCCAGAATAGCCTCCGCCTGGCGGGAGAGTTCCTGGGGGACCCCTTCGCCGGGAATGCCGGCCAGGGCAATGACGATCTTCTGGGCCTCGGCCTTAGTAACTCCGAGATATACTTCGACCGCTCGGGCCGCCGAGGCCAGGAAGACGAGTCCTAGGAGGGAAAAAAGGTAAATAGGAATCCATGTTCGTAGCGTTGGAGCTTGTCTCCGACGAAGGACGTCGCAGGTAAACTGCGACGCTACATGGATCACCTTAATAGTCCAAATCCTAACCCTGGAGAACTGATTAAACATGGTCTTCCCTGAACCGTGAACCGTGAACCAATCACCCCTCTTCCCCTTTAAGCTCAAAGCTGAAGTGGACTAGGAGGGATTCCTCCTTATAGCGCAGGGGAAGGGGGGGGGGGGGCAGCGAGCGGTAGACGGCCCTCAGGGCCGATTGGTCGAAAAAGGCAACCCCTGAGGGGGCCTCCAGCCCTATGTCCTTCACCTTCCCCGAGCGCATAATCTTAAAGGAAACAGTGGCCTTCTCGCTATGGCCAGATCTCAGTTTGAGCTTGGGCGGAACCCAATTCCCGCTGATCTTGTTCTCGATATAGGCCAAATAGTAGGTAAACTGGAAATCACCCTCCACACGGGCCGTGCCTGTGGCGCCCGGGCCCACCGTCAAGCCCTTCTCTTCTCCAGTCCTAGGGGGAAGGGATGCCACCTTCTCGGCCGGGGCGGTGGCAGGGGGGGCAGGGGCAGGTTCCACCTCTCTCTCTTTAGGGGTTACAGGGGCCTGGCGCTTCGGGATGGCCAGCTCCTCAGAGACCTTGGGGGCCACCGGCCGCTTAACCTTGGCAGGTGGAGGGGCCACCTCCTTAGTTTTAGGGGCGGTGGCAGGGGGGGGCGCTATCCTTGCCGGGACCCCTGGCAATTCCACCAGGCTCACGGTATAGGTGACAGGCACCTTGTATAGCCTCTTCCCATGAAAGAAAGGAAATAGGGCCACTGCAGCCACCAGCGCCAGGTGCAAGGCCAATGAGGCCAACATAGGGAGATAGAGTTCCCGGGGGGGGATAGGATCATAGAGGAAAATGGAGGGTGAGGCCATAAAGCTTTACCTTATCGCGGGGCCTCCAGGGGTCCATATGGCTCGGTTACCATCCCGAGCCGGTCTATCCCTGCCTTCTTAACCACATCCATTACCTTCACTACTGTCCCATAGGGGACAGCCTCATCGGCCTTAAGGAAGATAGCGGCCTTGGGATTCCGCCGTTTTAAGCCCTGAAGCACCTTTTCCAGCCTGGCCAGGGTAACCACCTGGTCATCCAAATAGATCACCCGGTCCCTGGTGATACTCACCACCAGGCGCTCCTCAGGCTCAATGTTCTTGGTCTCGCTCTTGGGGACCTGGACATCGATCCCCCGGAGCAACATAGGGGCAGTAATGAGAAATATAATCAGAAGGACCAACACCACATCCACAAATGGGGTGACGTTGATCTCTGAGAGGGCCGGACCCAGCCGCTTTTCCGATTCTATGGGGTTACGCATATAACTCACCGCCTACCCACAATCCGCTCTACCAGGGCCAGGAATTCCAGGGAGAAGAGGTCCATTCGAGTGGCAAGGGCCTTGATGCGGTGTAGGAAATAATTATACGCAATAACCGCCGGGATGGCTGCCGCCAATCCCGCAGCGGTGGTGACCAGGGCCTCGGCGATGCCCGGGGCCACTGCCCCCAGGTTAGGGGAGCCCGCAGCCCCAATCCCTGCAAAGGCATCCATAATCCCCCAGACCGTGCCAAAGAGGCCAATGAAGGGGGTTACTGCCCCTGTAGTGGCCAGGAAGATCAGATAACGCTCTAGCTGGGAAATCTCACGGAGGCTGGCCTGCCGCAGGGCCCGGCCCAGGCTATCCATATGCTCGCTGGATAGAGAGGCCTCGAGGCCTTTAGTGCCTCCCGCCCCTGGGGCAAGGGTGGAAGGAGGATTGGATTTTACGAGGAAGCTCAACTCCCGAAAGCCATCCTGAAAGAGGGAGGCCAAAGGGCTCACCTTGAACCGCCTGGATTCCTCATAGGTGGCCAAGAGGTTCTTGGCCTCGCGGAAGAGGTGGAGGAATTCTGAGGATTCCCGGTCGGCCCGGCGATAGGAGCGGAGCTTATAAAGGATGATGGCCCAAGAGAAGACGGAGAAAAAGAGGAGGATAAGAAGGACAGCCTTGGCCACCAAGCCCGTCTGGATTATGAGATTTACCACGCTCATCTAGGCCTTTCCCTTCCTTTCAACGGACATTTTATGTATAGCACTCCCATCGGCCTGGGTCAAGTCAATTTACCAGAATTAGAATTGGTGCAATTGGTGTCAGGCATGAATAATTTTATATTTTCTCTTTCTTCCTCGGATTAGCTCCTCTTTCCACCTCCTCATCTTGGCCTCAAAGGCGGGATCCTTAACCAAGAGCTCCTCTACTTTCTTCTGGCCTATACTAAGAGCGGTGGGGTCCCGGCGCAGGAAAGTGGCCAGCTCTTTTAGTGGATATTCAGATAGCTCTCTGGCCAGATAGGTGACCAGGCTCCTGGCCCAGGCCCCCTGGCGATTTCGAGAAAGGGTGTAGATCTCTCCTTTTCCCACCTTCAACTGGGAACTCACGTAATTGACCAGAACCTCCAAGGGGATATCCCAATTCTCCTTTTCGTACACTTTTCGCTGTCTTTTCTCTGAGTCCTCGATAAAGGAGTCATCGCCCAGGAAGCGTTGCTCTTTGACCTGGTAGAACTCCTCTCGGTGACCCATACCCATACCATCTTGGATAAATTGGGAGTAGGCCCTGATGGCCTTATGGGGATCTTCCCCCAATTGGGCTAATACCAACTCCTTTTTTAGCCAGGGCACCGGTCTTGTATTCAGATATTGAAGGTGGCTGCTCCAGGGGTATTCCTCAGGACGCTTTGCTATCCCTGCCCGAAGGGAGTTCAGATGGAGATACCTTACCAATTCCAAGAGATAGGCATCCTTATCGCAGAGGATAGCCTTATAGCGGCCCTGAAATAGATGGCCGCTCTTCTGGTAAGACCGATTGAAATATCTAGTATATCGGTATTGCAGGGCCTGCATGATCTTGGAAAGGGGGATAGAACCTACCTCCAGCAAGAGATGAAAATGGTTCTTCATAAGGACATAGGCATAGAGCAGGAATCCAAATCGCCTTTGATAATCCTGAAGATACTTCAGATAGACTGAGTAGTCCTTCTCTTCCAGAAAGATATCCTGTCTTTGATTTCCCCGGGCCAAGACATGGTAAAAAGCTCCAGGGTATTCGATCCTAGGTTTCCTGGGCATGGGGTTTAGATAGCAGGGGAGAGGGGAATTGTCAATATAAAATTATTCATGCCTGACACAAATTCACAAATTCAGCTTCTTTATAAGGAAGGAGCTATTCATTATGAGGCGCATCGCAGGATCATTTTCACAATTTGCTTTATCTCCTCGATCTGGAAAGGCTTCTCGATATAGAAGATGACCCCTTTCTCCCTTACCTCCCTTTCCACATCTCTGGAGCCATGGCCAGTGATGACCCCTACCCCTATTTCAGGGAAGGCCTCCTTTATCCGTCTAATGAGCTCAATCCCGCTCAATCCAGGCATAACCAGGTCGGTTATTATGAGATTGAAGTTGGTGGCCTTGACCTTATCCAGAGCCTCATCCCCGGATGAGGCTAACTGAACTTCGTAGCCCTCCCTTATTAGGGCCTGATGGAGGGACCAGCATACAAGGGCATCGTCATCGGCTACCAAAATCCTTTCCAAATTCTCCGCCTATTCTAAAAATGTTTAATATTTCTTCCAGAACCCCCAAAAAGATTAATATAAACGCATTTAATTCTGATCTGTTTTTGCG
>JACRGL010000047.1 GCA_016212365.1 Candidatus Methylomirabilota bacterium
ATAGATCGCACCCAGACCCCCCTCCCCCTGCATATGTTCCCGGATCCAGCGATGGGCTTCTTCTAGGGCCCTTCTCCTGAGCCGGATAAGTGGCGATTTTTCATAGACCTTCAAGAGGGTGTCAAATTGGAGGAAGAAATTTTCCCAGCTCAGCCATTCTCTATTCCTGGGATAGTTGTAGTTCGGCTTCCCTTCAGGTTCTGGATATAGCTCCTTGAGCCCATAAGGTTCGGGCAATCTATAGAGGGGACGGTGAGCAGTAATAACCATTAAAGGGATTAGGGTGGTCCGGGACCAGTAAGACATCTCATAGATATTGAAATAAAAAGACCTGGGGAAGAGCATTATCTCAACGGGAATGGCGGGGATCCAGCGCCAATCGTATTGGCCAAAGAGGGCGAGGGTGATCTTAGTAAAGACATTAGCGTTGAAGATCCCGCCCATCTCCAAGACCCTCTGGCGGGCCCTTTTCATGAAGGGCTCCTGGGGTGAGATTCCTGCTAATTTTAAGGCAAGATAGGCCTTTACCGTGGCGCTGATCTCGCTGGGCCCCTGGTAGTAAATATTCCATCCCCCGTCCGGGAGCTGGCAATCCCGCAAGTAATTTACAGCCTTCTGTTCCTTTAGCGGGTCCGTTTTCTCTAAGAAGCGCCTTAGCAGTAAGTACTCGGAGGTCAAGGTAGAATCGGCCTCCAGCTCATCGTTCCAGAATCCCTCTGAAGGCTTCTGCCTCCTTAAAAGATACTCGCAGCCCTTAAAGATGGCCCGATTGAGATCGTCCACAGAATTCTACCCCTCGAGCGCCTAAGAGAAATTCCACTTTATCATTTCCCAAAGGCCGCTACAGCTATCCCCTAACTCCCGTATTACCGTAGGCTCGAAGCCAGAATGGACCATGCAGTTCTGGCAACGGGGGTCTTTCCTGGCCTCGTATTTCTCCCAATCGGTTTGCTCCATAAGCTCGCCAAAGCTCTTATAGTGGGCCTCTGTTATGAAATAACAGGGACCCTTCCAACCTTGAGGGTTTATGGTCACGTTTCCCCAGGGGGTACAGCGGAGATCCAGGTCTCCCTTTAAGAACCGAAGATAGGGGGGGGTGCTGAGAAGGCGATAGCGCCCTGAAAGCATAATTATGTATTCAAATTTCTTGTGTATCTCTTTTCGATCCAGGAAGATCCCCTCTCCTCCAGGTTGGTACGGATAGGCAGGGGTGACCAAAAGGCCATCCACATTTAGGGCATCCAGGCCTTCAAATAAGGCCTCGATCTCCCGGACGTCGGTCTCTTTATAAATGGTGGTATTGGTTATTACCTTGAAACCTTCCTCCTTAGCGCTTTTTATCGCCTTGATGGCCAGCTCGTAGACCCCCTGGCGGCCTCTACTAGAGTCGTGAAATCTGGCCAGCCCGTCAAGGGATACGCTTAAATTAAAATAAGGGTGGGGTCTGAACTTGGGAAGGTTATCCTCTAAATTCATCCCGTTGGTGCAGAGAATGATATGCCGCCCCCGTTTCAACGCCTCCTGCACTAACTCTCCGATCTGTGGGTAAAGGAGGGGCTCTCCCCCGCAGATAGATACCACCGGTGCCCCGGTGACCTCCACTGCTGCCAGGCAGTCCTCCAATGGCATGGAGTCCTTTTGGTTGGCAGAGTATTCCCTGATGCGTCCGCAGCCCTCGCAGCGTAGGTTGCAGAGATGGGTAGGCTCCAGCATTAGCACCAGAGGGAATCGCCCATTACCAGCTATCTTGTTTTTTAGAATATGGGTGAAAAGGGAGAGAGTCAACCGAATGGAAAACCTCATAACCCTAATTCCTAACATATCCGTTTTCTAAGAACCAATTCACGGCCCTTTTGAGAGCCAGCTCTACCGGATTTTGGGGGAGGCCCAGCTCACGCACTGCCCTGGAAGAATCAAAGAACATAAACCTCTTGGCCATCCTTACCCCGTCCAAAGGGATCCGGGGAGGTTTTTTAGTTATCCTTTTTGACCACCATTGTTGGATTTGAGCAAGGGGAAGAACCAGGCCGTGAGGGAGCTTGATCTGAGGGGCCCTAACGCCGGAGATCTTTTCTAAAATGGCGAAGATTTCTCGGAGGGTGAGATTTTGGTTACCCAAGATGTAGCGTTCCCCAACCCCTCCCCTCTCCGCCGCCAGGATGTGGCCCTTGGCCACGTCTTCTACATCGATCAAGTTGAGCCCGGTGTCTATATAAGCGGGCATCCCCCTTTGCAGAAAATCCACGATCATTTGGCCGGTAGGAGTAGGCTTAATATCCCCGGGGCCCACCGGGGTAGATGGATTAACGATGACCACCGGAAGCCCATTCCGGGCCATCCTCAATGCCTCTTGCTCTGCCAGATACTTAGACCGCTTGTAATGGCCGACCATGTCCCCCAGCGAAACAGGGGTCTCCTCGTTGCCTGGCCTTCCGTCATTGGGAAGGCCTAGTGTCCCTACGGTGCTGGTATAAACGACCCTTTCCACCCCATTTTCCCGGGCCGACTCAAGGATGTTCTTTGTCCCCTGCACATTGATTTCATAGAATATCCGGGGTTCAGGAGACCAGAGCCTGTAATAGGCCGCCACGTGATAAAGCCTTGTGCAGCCCTTCAGGGCCGCCCGTAAGGATTCTCTATCTCTCAAGTCCCCGAAGACAATCTCCACCGGAAGGCCTTCCAGGTTCCGTCTATTGGCCTCCTTACGGATCAGGGTTTTTACCCGCGCGCCGGATTCGACAAGCTGCCTCACCAGGGCCCCCCCTATGAAGCCTGTTGCGCCCGTGACTAAGGTGGTCATCTCATAACCTCAGTAAAAGTTTACCGGATGGATCCTCTTTCGCACTCCGAACCGGAAGAAGAGGTTGGAAAAGAAGGCCTCTGAGAAGTATTGGCGGGGAGGAAGGAGCCTCTTCATGATGGAACGGAGAGAATAAAACCGCTCATAGGTTTCCCACATCCCCGCATCCAATTCTTCTGGGGTCAAAGACTTGGGTTTGAAGACGCACTCGGAACTGGAATACCTGGACCAGTCGCTATGAAGGATCCTGCCTTCCACCTCCATCTTTTCCCGGATTTTGGTTCCTGGCCGTGGAGTAAGGATAAAGATAAAGGCCAGTGGGACCTTGTTCTCGATTAGGAATCTTAGAGTATCGGTGAAAGTCTGCTTGTTGTCATTATCCAGGCCAAAGATAATATTCAGGGAGAAGAATAGCCCCCTTTTGTGCAAGACCTCTAACTGGCCTTTATATTTATTTACCTTGTTAAACCTCTTTTTGACGGTGTCCAAGCTCTCCTGATCAATGCTCTCGATGCCGATATTCACATGACGGCAGCCACTGGCGATGGCCAAATCCAGGAGTTCCTTATCGTCGGCCAGGTCAATGTTGCAGAGGCAGGTCCATTGGATCTTCAAAGGGAGCAAAGCCTCGAACAGGGACCACGCATGGCTACGGCTCACCGCTATGTTATCGTCCACGAAATATACTCCCGGTGCCTCCTTTACTTTATCCAATCCTTCCCTGATTTCGGCGACGACCTCCTCAATTGGTCGGAAACGGTAGGTTCGGCCATACAGGTTTGTTACCTCGCAAAATTCACAACCCATGGGGCAGCCGCGGGTGGTCTGGACCGGGAGCATGGTAAGCCGGTACCTCTTGAGATTCAGGAGCTCGTAACGCGGAGTTGGCAGGCCTTTTAGGTCGTGGAACTTTTCGGCCCGATAAAAGGGCTGAAGCCTCCCCCCTTTAAAATCCTGGAGGGCTGCTTTCCAATTATCTTCGGCCTCACCAATGACCACTGCATTGCAATGTTGAATAGCTTCTAGAGGTAAGAAGGAGGCGTGGAAGCCTCCCATAATCACGGTCTTCCCTCTTTCCTGAAAGCCATCGGCGATCTGATAGGCCCTTAAGGAATTATGGGACATATAGGTTATCGCTACCAGGTCGCAATCTTCTTTATAATCCACTTCTTCCAGGCGGTCATCCAGCAGGCGGACCTGGATGTCTTTAGGGGTTAAGCCTGCCAAGTAAGGTAGGGTGAGCCCTAGCAGCCATCGCCTTTTGCTTTTTAATACGGACCCGTCTGGATTGAGGGTGGAGGGTTGGAGTAAGAGGATTTTCATTTAAACCCGTTTCCTATCTTGATTAGCCTCAGCCCTAAGGAGATCCACGTATTTCTTGGGCAACCTTATCCTCCCTATCAGCACCTCCTCTTTACCCAGGCCATGGCAGTCAGAGCCGCCAGTGATAAGGAGGCTCAGGCGATTTGCCAGCCTTACCAGGGAGGCGCTTACCTCAGGGCTATGGGATGGATGGTAGGCCTCTACCCCCCTCAGCCCGACCTTGGCCAACCTGGGGATGAGCCCTTCGGTCCCTGTGAGGCCAGGGTGGGCCATTACCGGGATGCCTTCTGCCTTTATTATCAATTCTATTGCCTCTATCAAGGTGATCCCCATCTTCTCCACATAGGCGGGCCTGCCATTTCCCAGGTATAGGCGGAAGGCCTCCTTCACCGAAGGGAGCAACCCTTTCTGAAC
>JACRGL010000048.1 GCA_016212365.1 Candidatus Methylomirabilota bacterium
AATGCTAATCCCAGGAACTCCCCTCCCCTGGCGGGAGGGGATTAAGGGGAGGGGGAACATTATGGTGATGAGTCCACCCTCACCGCAACCCTCTCCCATCAAGGGAGAGGGGGAAATTAGGGATGTCAATGTCTATTTTTCGAGGCTGCGCTATTGCTCGAAAAGCTTGGCAATCTCGTCCCGGGGGAAGTAAGGGAGGGGGGCCTCCTCCCCTCCCTTGACTAGCCGGAGTCCCTCTTCTGGAGGTATCACCTCTCCAATGATCGCGGCCTTTATCCCCTGCTCCTCGTATTCTTCTAAAAGCCGCCTCCCTTGCTCAGGAGAACAGGTGAGGAGGAGGGCACCTGAGGCTATGGTCCCTAAAGGATTCAAATTAAACTCCTCAAGGAGCTTCAGGCCCTCCGGGAGAATGGGGATGGCCTCGCCCTGAATGCGGAGGCCCACCCCTGCCGCCTGGGCCAGCTCATAAAGGCCGGTGGCCAGGCCCCCCTCGGTGGGATCATGCATGGCATGAACATTAGCCACCCTGACTGCAAGCAGGGCCTCCTTGAGCACGCTAATCCCGGGGTCGTAAAGGTAATTCTGGGCCCTCGCGAGAAAATCCTCGCTGTAGCCTCGGGACTTCAAGACCTCTCTCCTCTCCCGGGCGATGAGGGAGGTCCCTTCGATAGGGATCCCCTTGGTGAGGAGAACGACATCTCCCACCTGAGCTCCGGCGGTACTCACTAATCCCCCCAGTCCCACTTCCCCTAGCATCTGGCCTACTATGATGGGTCGATCCAGGCCATAGGTTACCTCGGTATGCCCCCCAACCCAGGAGATGCCCAGGGCGCGGCAGGCCTCCCAGATTTGAGCAAAGATCCCCTCCACCACCTCCTCCGTGGTCCCCTTCTCGGGCAGGAGGAGGGTAGCCAGAAACCATCGGGGGACCGCCCCGCGGACGGCCAGATCGTTAGCGTTGATGTGGAGCGCATAATACCCCAGTTTTTCTGTAGCGAAGGTAATGGGGTCGGTGGTAGCCACTAGGTAGCGGTCGCCAAAGTCAATGACCGCAGCGTCCTCGCCAATACGGGGCCCCACCACCACTCGCTCATCCAGGACTACGTATTTTTTGAGAAGCCTTTCCAGCAAGAGAAGATCGACCTTCCCTACAGGCAAAGACGGAAACATGTCAAAGACCCCTTTCCCAAAAAATCCGAGGCCATCCCTTATGTTTCAAAAAAGCCTGCCCTGCTAGCCGGGCCCTCTAGACAAAACTAAAAATGGGGGAGGCTGAAGGGATTGGGAGTTATAAGGGCGAAAAAGAGGATGGCCATCATCACCCCTAGCCTCCGCCGCCTCTCATCTAGGAGGGTGAGGTCATTCAAAGGCGGGGGATGCTTGAGGCCCAGGACAAGGACGAGGAAGGACCAAGTAAGCCAGCCCTGCCAGTAAAGGATCCCCATCACGAAGAGGGCCACAAAAGTCGCCAGGGCCACTTTCTCCTGTCTCCTCCCCAGGAGGGCATAGGAGATGTGGCCCCCGTCAAGCTGGCCCACCGGCAAAAGGTTTAAGGCGGTAACAAAGAATCCGATCCAGCCTGCGAATGCCACCGGGTGAAGCACCACATCGTAGCCCTCAGGGATTGGGCCAAGGGTAAGCCACATAATCAGGGAAAACAGGAGAGGAGAGCCAAGGGCAATACCAAATTTCCCCGCAGGCACCACCTCTGAGAGCACGAGTCCCAGGATCAGGGCAGGAACGGCCAGGGCAAGGCCTGCCAAGGGCCCTGCCACTCCCACGTCGAAGAGGGCCCGGCGATCCACTACCGGGGAGCGCATCTTGATGAAGGCCCCAAAGGTCCCTAAACCAAAAGGGACGGGGATAAAGTAAGGGAGGGTAACCTTGATTCCGTATTTCTTTGAAACGAAGTAATGCCCTAGCTCATGCACCCCTAGGATGGAGAGGAGGGCTAGAGAGAAGGGAAGGCCCAGTATCAATTTATCGGGCTCCCTCAGGGGATTGGCCCCTTGATAGGTGGCCCCCACAAAGAGGGTGGTAAGGAAGGTCGCTACAAGGAGCAGGAGGTTGACGATGGGCTTGGGGGCAGGGCCGGCCAGGGCGCGGCTTCCAGGCTTCACCAGCCGGAGCTCCCCTTCCCTTTGCATTAAGAGTTGGTACCCATACCGGGCAAACCTCTCGTTCAGGATAGAGAAGGCCAGATCCGGGGCCACCAAAAGCCTGCCCCGGAGGACGACCGAATCCTCTCCCACCTCCCACTCCCACAAGGAAAAGAGGTCACGCACCTCCCATTCAGGATCGAATCCTATTCCCCATCCCTCATGATAGAAAGGACTCATCGGTCTTATCCCTCATAGCCGGCAGGCAGGACCAAAAAATGTATATATAAACCCGAAAGGATGAGATGGCACTGGAAAGGGGAATGATTACCCAATAGGGTCTTTTCTTAGGTTTGACCGTCAAGGCGAGTCTTTTTGGGAGAGGTGATAGAAGTAGTTCATCTGGTCCGCTTCGAACTGGCGCTTTAGCATCTCATAGACCAAGACAAAGCCAAAGATCACCTCCCGAGGCTGCCCAGTAAGCTGAAGGTTGAGCATGGTGGAGGCTATGGCCCTCTCCACTTCGGGGTTCTCCGTCTTGATCTTCTCCAGGTGCTTGAGGAGCTGGTCCTCCCGGGGAGACTTTCGCTGCAATTCGGCGACCGTCGCTTCGTAGGTTTCCCGACTCACCTTTGGCATGATCTGGATCATCTCTTATCCCTCACGGGAAAGAACCGCACTTTTCACCTTCCAACAATAAATAATAAATCCGGGGGGGCGTCTTGTCAATAAGATTTCTGCCCCTCTGCAATACTCTCCCTACCCTTGGGCCGGAGCCAAAGGTGCTTCCACTCTGGCGGCACCTCTTCTCGGGGTAGCAGGTCGAGGCGGATATACCCTCCCCGCCTCCACAGGGCATCTTGATGCCGGTAGTGGGGGGAAAGGGGATGGCCCGCATTACCACCGGGGAGCACAACCCCAAACCCACCAGGGTCCCCTAGATCCACCACTTGGCGATAGGAGGGCCCCATGGTAACCTGAAAGGGCTCTGTGAGGAGGTACGCCCCTAAGTTGGGGGTCATCCCGTCCCCGGGATAAGGGTAAGGACCTAAATTGAGCTGAAAGAGCCAGCTAATGAGCCGCTGGGCCCTACCGCTGCCTTGCCCTAAAGGGTGCCTGAGGGTCAAAGAATGGATCTTTCCCCAGGCCCAGTCCCCCCGATCTAGTCCAAAGCCTCTTTCAAGGAAGTCCATGGCCTCCTCTAAGGAAGAAGCGATGAGTTCCTGCCGCTTCTCATGAAACCAGTAGGGGTCCCCTTCCATCAGAAGGCGGTCGATGGTCTCTAGGGGGATGTGGAGGAGGGAGAAATAGCGCTGGAAGAGGCCTTCTTTGCGCCGGTCCATCCCCCTTTTAAAGACCCCCTTGAGGAGAACGTCATAAAAGACATGAAAGAGGGCGGCCTCAGGGCTCTCCGCTCTACACTCCCCATCCCAGTCCAGGAGGAGCTCTGCCCCCTCCCGGGCCCTCCCGGAGAGCCCACCTTGGAGCATCAAAGGCTCTATCAGGGCCGCAATCAGGGTCTCGGCCTGGAGGGAGCGGACATCGGCCTGCATCCCTTGAAAGTCCTCCGCCCGAAACTTTTCTTTAGCCATAAGGAGCCCGCCAAGGCGGGCAACCCTGTAATGGGGCTCCCAGTAATGGGAAATATGGTAAGGGTAATCGTTGCCCACGATCCGGTTATTGGCATTGGCCAAAAAGTGCCCTGGAGGGTTATAGAGATAGGGGAGTTCTGGGAAGGGGATGTAGCCTTCCCACTCCCCCTCCCCCGAGGCCCCGTCTAATGGCCCCCATGCCCCTTCTCCACGGGGCCGTAAGGGGATCCTCCCCGCACATTGATACCCGATGTTCCCCGCCCGATCGGCGAAAAGGAAGTTCTGGGTAGGAACGGCGAAGAGGGAGAGGGCCTCCCGGAATCCGGGCCAGTCTTGGGCCCGGTTAAGGGCAAGCAGGGCCTCCAGGCCACGGTTGGGCTCAAGGCCTGTCCAGCGGAGGGAGAGCCCTTCCTCGCCTTCATTGCTCAGCAGGTCAGAGATTAAAGGGCAATCCATCTCTCCGTGGGGCACGAAGCGGATGGTGAACCTCCGCGGGCCCCCCTCCCCTTTCACCCGGATCTCCTCCGCCCGCATCTTCAGCGGGCGCCACTGCCCCTTAAAAGAGTAGGAGCCACCATCTGGATGGAGGGCCTCCCGATATAACTCGGCGTCGTCGGCCATGGTTGCAGTAAGACCCCAGGCAATACGTTGGTTTCGACCGATCAACACCCCTGGCAGGCAAGGTAAAGAGGCCCCGGCTACGTGGTAAGCCCCACCCTCCAGGTGGACCAGATGCCAGAATGGGGGTAGGCCCATAGGCAGGTGGGGATCATTGGCCAAAAGGGGCTTGCCGCTTAAGGACTTGGCACCATCCACGGCCCAGCTATTGCTATTATAACCCTGGCCCTCCAGGCCTGGGGTCATACGGGCCTCTATGTTAATTTCCGAGGGGCTATGGGAGACCACTGGGACGGCCTTACCGGGAGCGGTGTATCCGGGAAGGAGGCCCTTTAGCACATCATCAGCGGCGAGGGAGCCCAGGACCAGCTTGGCCTGCCATGCGATGGAGAGCATCCAGCCTATGAGCTTGCCGATAGCCAGGCTGTCTTCGATCCTCCAGGGCTCAGGGAGATAGCCCAGAATCAGGAACTCCGGTGAAGGCCAGCCCTCCCGAAAGGCCTCCTCTCGACAGGCGTTAACTCCATCTCGGTAGCGCTCCAGGACTCTCCGGGCGGAGGGGTCCAGGAGCCTCCCTTCGGCCTCTGCCACCTCGACGAAATTGAGGGCCCGGTGGAATAGATCCAAGCCAACCAGATCAGCCAGGCCTGAAGAGGCAGCGGAGCGCCTTCCTCGAATCTGCCTGTTGCCCAGGACCTCTGCCAGACGACCGGCCGCCGCCCTTCGCCAGAGGTCCATCTGCCAGAGCCTGTCCTGGGCGGCAGCATAGCCCTGGCCGAAGAAGAGATCATCCTCATCCTGGGTATAGATATGGGGGATACCGTATTTGTCGCGGGCAATGAGGATAGGGCCGGAGAGACCGAGGAATTGTTCCTCCCCTTCCATCGGCGGAAGCCCTAGCCGGGGCTGAAGGCCTGAAGGGAGGATACGGTGGAGGAGGGCCGAGGTGAATAGCTTCAGAAGAGCAAAAGCGAAAGAGGGCATCCTTTAATTCACAACTTCCCTGACCTCAGGATGGCTATGGCCAGCCAGAAACCCATGATCCCGGCCACCACGTATCCGGCGATCCCCAGGAGGGGAAAGCCCAGCAAAGTGGGCCCCTTTCCTGAGAGCATGATCAGGGAGGAGCCCACGATGAGGGCAGCAATGATGAGACCGAAAGAAATGCGGTTGGATGAGCGATCCATCTCCCGGATCAGGTTCTCCAGGCCCACATGGACGAAGTCCACCTTCACCTGGTCCCGGAGGATCTTATTGAAGACTTGGCGGAGCTGGGAGGGAAAGACCCTGGCCAGCTCCCCGTAGTCCTTGGAGAGCCGAAAGAGGTCGGTCCCCACCCGCTCCGGGCTCAGGCGCTGCCGGACGAGGCGTTTAGCATACGGCGCGGCCACTTCCAGGAGATTGAAGTGGGGATCCAGCTCCCTGGCCACTCCTTCAATGGTGAGGAGGGCCTTTCCCAGAAGCACCAGGTCCAAGGGCATCTTGATTCGGTGTCGATTGGCCAGCTCGACGGCCTCACTGATCACCCGCCCCACCTTTATTTGCGCCAACTCCCGGCCGTAGTAGGGCTCCACGAAATCCACCAAGTCGCCTTTGAATCCTTTAATTGCCGCTTCCTCGCTGACCAGGCCCACCTTGAGGATCTCTTCCGCCAGCCTATCATAGTCCCTATCCAAAAGGGCAATAAAGACGGAGGCGTAAATCTCTTTCATATCGTCGTCTATCCGACCCACAATCCCGAAGTCCAGGAGGGCGAGGCCCTCCCCTTTAAGGACGAAGATGTTCCCTGGATGGGGATCCCCGTGGAAGAAGCCGTCCTCGAAGACCTGCCGCAGGAAAGCGTCAGCTAAGTTCTTGGCAATCCGTGCCCTGTCATAGCCCGCTACCTCCAGCAGCCCTCTTTCATCGATGGGGATCCCTTCCACCCGCTCCATGGTAAGAACCCGGGGGGTGGACTGGTCCCAGTAGACCCGCGGTATATATACAGCGGGGAAATCTTGGAAGTTTTGGCGGAAGCGCTCGGCGGCTGTTGCCTCCCGAGTGAAGTTGAGCTCTCGGCGGATGGCTTTGGCGAATTCGTCCACGATCCCCCGGGGGTTGTAAAGCCGGCTCTCTGGGACGTATCTCTCAAGGAGGGAGGCCAGGGTGTAAAGGACGCTCACATCTCGCTCTATGACTCTTTCGATCCCGGGCCTCTGGACCTTAACCACCACCTCCTCGCCGCTGGGGAGGCGGGCGTGGTGAACTTGGGCAATAGAGGCAGCGGCTACAGGGGCTTCTTCAAAATACGGGAAGGTCTCGGGGAGGGGATGGCCCAGCTCCCTCTCGATGGTTGCACGCACCTCCTCGAAGGAGAATGGGGGAACCTCGTCCTGGAGCTTCTTGAATTCGAGGGTAAACTCACGGGGGATGAGGTCAGGGCGGGCACTCAGGATCTGACCGAACTTAATAAAGGTTGGGCCCAGCTCTTCAAAGGCCAGCCGAGCCCTCTCTGAGATTGATAGGCGGGCGGCCTGGAGATCGGCATGGGTCTCGAATCTCCTCGGGAGCGGGAGGACGTGTTTGAGCTGCAGTTGGACAATCAGATGACCAAAGCCGTGCTTGGCCAGGACAGCACCAATCTGGCGGAGGCGCTGGATATCTTTATACCTCTTTATGGGTCTGGCGAAGGGCATCCTTCCCCTTCTTCCATCGATGGGCGGCCTCCAGGATCTCCTGGGCATGGCGGAGGGGAATGTCCGACCGCTTGCGGCCGCCCAGCATCCGGGCAAGCTCCGCCGCCCGTTCCTCTTCAGGGAGCCTCCTGAGCCTGGTTCGAGCCTTACCGCCTACAACCTGCTTCTCCACCTGGAAATGGGAGTCAGCGTAGGAGGAGATCTGAGCCAGGTGGGTAACGCATATAACCTGACGCTCCCGAGCGAGGCTCGACAGCTTGCGCCCCACCACATCCCCCATGGACCCACCAATCCCGGCGTCTATCTCGTCGAAGATGAGGACTGGAATTTCATCAATAGCGGCCAGGATCGACCTGATAGATAGCATGACCCGAGAGAGCTCCCCACCGGAGGCCACCTTGGAAAGGGGCTTTAAGTCCTCCCCGGGATTAAGGGAGACGAGGAACTCCGCTTGATCGAAGCCTGATGGTCGCAGGCGATATCGCCGACCTTCCACCTCTACCAGGCCTTCGGGATCCTCCTCAGCAGAAAGGCGCACCTGAAAACGGGCTTTAGGCATCCCAAGCTCAGCCAGCTCCTGAGCAATCTGCCGGGAGAGGCCATCCGCCGCCTTGGAGCGCTTTAAAGAGAGTTCGGTTGCCCTAGCCGCTGCCTCCACCGCCGATTCTCGCAGGGCCTTATTGAGGGCCTCCATCCTCTCCTCGATGCCCTCCAGACGCCCAAGCTCGGCAGTAATCTCCTGGGCCTGGCGGAGGACTTCCTCCACTGTGCCTCCGTATTTCCGCTTGAGCTTGGCGATCTCATGGAGCCTCAGCTCGAGCTCCTCAAGACGGCCAGGGTCGAACTCCACCCTGTCCCGATATTCCCTGAGGGAGGAGGCCGCCTCATGGAGTAGGTTATAGGCTGCCTCACAGGCTTCGAAATGGGGGTTTAAGCGGGCGTCAAGGCGGGAGGCATCGCGCCCCTTTGCGATGAGGGCCCGAAGGCGCTGGAGGAGGGAGCCTTCTTCAGCATAAAGGGCCTGATAGACGGCATCGGAGGCCTGGTAAAGCCGCTCGGCATTCGTCAGAAGGTCACGTTCTGCCTTGATTTCCTCCTCCTCCCCTGGCCTTAGGCGAGCTCCTTCGATCTCTTTTCGCTGAAAATCAAGGACATCGCGCCGCTCCGCCCTTCCCCCCACCTGGGCCTCTAGGCCTTCTAGTTCCTGGCGCAGGGATCTGAGCCTCTGATACAGTAGGCGCATCTCGGTTGCCTCCCCAGCGAGACCCCCGTAGGCATCCAGGAGCGCCAAGTGCCGTCCCACGTCCTGTAAGGATTGGCCTTCGCCCTGACCATGGATGTCCACCAGATGGTCTCCCAAGGCCCGGAGGGTGGATACCGAGGCCAGGCTTCCATTTATGTGAACCCTGTTTCTGCCATCCTTCAGAATCTGGCGTCTCATGATAAGGTCCTCATCAGGGTCGTGATCGATCCCCTCCGCGGCCAAGAGGTCATGGATGTCCCTACGCCCCCGGACGTCAAAGGCCGCCTCCACCGATGCCTCCGGCATTCCAGCAGGCAAGTGCACAGCAATCGCCCGGGCCCCCAGGGCCAGGCTCAGGGCATCAATGATGATGGACTTCCCTGCCCCTGTCTCCCCCGTAAGGACATTGAAGCCAGGAGAGAACTCCGCCGATAGCTCATCAATTAAGGCAAAATTGCGAACCCTCAGCTCTCGAAGCATAAAAATTGCCTGATTTTACCGTTCCCCCCACTTCAGCTTGGTCTGAAGCACCTGGTAATAGTGCTTCTTAGGGGCCTTGATCAGGGTGATGGTGCGTTCTGAACGCCTGACCTCCACTACATCCCGGTGGCGGAGGGCAAAACCCACCTGCCCGTCCAAGGTAAGGTAGACGTCCTCGTTCTGGGACTCAAGGATGACCTCCACCTTCACGTCGTCGGGGATGACCAGAGGGCGATTTGTGAGGGTGTGGGGGCAAATGGGGATGAGCACCAACGCTTTCATAGTGGGGTACACGATGGGACCCCCTGCCGAAAGGCAGTAGGCGGTAGAGCCAGTAGGGGTTGAAATGATTAAGCCATCGGCCCGGAAGGTAGCAACATAGTCTCCATCCACATAGGTCTCGAGATCAATAATCCGGGCCAGTGCCCCCTTGTTGATCACAACGTCGTTGAGGACGTGATGCTCAGCGATCCGCTCCCCATGGCGGTGGATATGTACCAGGAGCATCATTCGCTGGGTGTGCTGGCACTGCCCTTCTAAAACCGAAAGCATGGTAGGATAGAGCTCTTCTAAGGTAACCTCGGTGAGGAAGCCCAATCCTCCCAGATTGATGCCCAGGATGGGGGTTTCCCGATGGCCCACCAACCGCGCTACCGAGAGGATGGTCCCGTCTCCCCCCATTACAACGATGAGGTCCACTAGGTTTGGGATCTCCGATTTTTTGTATCCCCTCCCCTCCACCAGAGAAGCGGTGTCTTGGTCAAGGAAGACCTCCATGTCCCTTTCCTGAAGCCATGCCAAGAGCCCGGCTACCGCCCCTTTGGCCCCGGGGGCATGGGGCTTAGCGATAATTCCGACCTTTTTAAAAACAGGTGACATAGGAACACCTAAAACCTTTACCCGTAGCGTCCCAGCTGGTCTGGGACGGATTCGTCGGAAGCCCCGACGTTACGATTCCATCATCAAAGGATGCCCTCTATTAATTCTTCCACGTCCCTCCCCTCCCCTATCCAGCCCAGATGGATGAAGAACTCGCGATTCCCTTTAGGCCCTAGTAGGGGCGAAGGGGTGAGCCCCTTCCATTTAAAACCCAAGACCCCAGCGTTTACTGTCACCTTCAAAACGGCCTCCCTGTGGAGCTGGGGGTCACGAACCACACCCCCCTTGCCCACCTGGCCCTTCCCTACCTCAAACTGGGGCTTGATGAGGGCAACCACCTCCCCGTGGGGGCTAAGCAAGGCAGCCACCACCGGGAGAACGATTTCCAGGGAAATGAAGGAAACATCGATAGTGGCCAGATCGGGTGGCTCAGGTATATCCGAAGGTTCCAGAAAGCGGATATTGGTCCTTTCCAGTACTATCACCCTAGGGTCTTGGCGAAGACGGGGATGGAGTTGACCGTAGCCCACGTCGACCGCATAGACAACCTTTGCCTTCCGCTTCAAAAGGCAATCGGTGAAGCCACCGGTTCCCGCCCCTACATCCAGGCAAATCCTCCCTTCAACCTGTATACCGAAGACTTCCAGGGCCTGTTCTAGCTTTTTGCCACCTCTCCCGACATAAGGATGGTCCGGAGCCTTTAATGTAATCCGTTGGTCGGTATAGATCCGGCTCCCCGGCTTATCTAGACGTCGGCCCTGGGCCCAGACGGAACCGCTCATGATAAGGGCTTGAGCCCGTTCCCGGCTCTCAACAAGGCCCCTCTCCACCAGGAGCTTGTCAAGCCTCTCCTTCCTCCTCACACCCGAAATCTCAAAACCCTCTCTGGCTGCCTGACTTCCAATGCCTCCCTGGCCGTCTGAGCGATTCCTTTGGCCGTAAGGCCAAACCTCTCCCTTATCTGGGCGGGGGAACCCTGCTCAACGACCTGATCAGGGAGGCCGACCCGCCGCAGGCCTGTCCTGGCAAGGCCTCTCCTCTCCAGGGCCTCTAGAACGGCAGCACCGAAGCCTCCAGGGAGGACATTCTCCTCCACGGTAAGGACCCTCCCGATCCTTCTGGCCTGATCAAAGAGGAGCTCCTCATCAAGGGGCTTTATAAAGCGGGCATTGACCACGGTGATCTCGATGCCTTCCCTTCGGAGTTCTTCCGCTGCCTGAAGGGCAGGATAGACCATAGCCCCCACTGCCCAAAGGGCTAGGTCTTCCCCTTCCAAGAGGACTTCGGCCCGGCCCAAGGGGAGTAGACGTGCCCGCTCTTCCAGGGGGACGCCATGGCCTTGCCCCCGAGGATAGCGGAGGGCGGCAGGGCCGGGATGGTAGATAGCCGTCTTGAGCATATGTTGAAGCTCGTTCTCGTCCTTTGGGGCCATCACCACCATGTGAGGAAGGGGGCGGAGGTAAGAGAGGTCGTAAATGCCATTGTGTGTAGCCCCATCCTCGCCCACGATCCCCCCCCTATCCAGGGCGAAGGTCACAGGCAAGTCCTGGAGGCAGACGTCATGGAGGACTTGGTCGTAGGCCCGCTGTAAAAAGGTGGAATAGATGGCGGCCACCGGCAGGTAGCCCTCACAGGCCAGGCCTGCAGCGAAAGTAACAGCATGCTGCTCGGCTATTCCTACATCGTAGAAGCGTTTGGGAAACTCCTTAGCAAAACGGCTGAGGCCAGTCCCGTCGGGCATGGCAGCGGTAATTGCCACAATCCGCTCGTCCTCCCGGGCCAGCTGGACAAGGGCCTGGCTAAAGGCCTGGGTATAAGTGATTGGACCTGGTTTTTTCAGGAACTTGCCTGTTAATAAATCGAAAGGTGGCGCACTGTGGAAAGAGGTAGGGTCCTCCTTCGCCGGCTTATAGCCCCTCCCCTTCTCGGTGAGGACGTGGACCAGGACCGGCCCCTTGAGCCTCTTCACGTTTTCAAAGGCATCCATTAAGTGGGTCAGGTTGTGCCCGTCAAGGGGCCCCACATACGTGAAGCCAAGCTCCTCAAAAAGAATCCCCGGGACCAGGAGGCTTTTTAAGACCTCTTCCAGGCGCTTGGCCACCTTGAGCATGGGAGGCCCGATCTTGGGGATATGCTCAAGGATTTCTTTGGCTTCTCCCCTCAAACGGGTGAGGAACTCCCCGGTCATAATCCGATTCAAGTAGGCAGAAATGGCCCCCACGTTGGGGGAAATGGACATGGAATTGTCATTCAATATGACGATCAGGTCTCGTTTCAGGTGCCCTGCCTGGTTGAGCCCCTCCCAGGCAAGCCCACCGGTAAGGGAACCATCCCCCACCACCGCAATGACGTGATGCCTTTGACCTGCCAGATCTCGGGCCTCAGCCATCCCCAGGGCAGCGGAAATGGCGGTGCTGGCATGACCGGTGTTGAAGAGGTCGTAAGGGCTCTCTTCCCGCTTGGGGAATCCGCTTATTCCTCCCTCTTGGCGGAGGCTCCAAAAGCGGTCCCGGCGCTCGGTGAGGATCTTGTGGGCATAGGCCTGATGACCTACATCCCAGATCAGCCTGTCCTGCGGGACATTAAAGATGTAATGCAACGCAATGGTGATCTCCACCGCCCCTAAACTAGAGGCAAGGTGTCCCCCTGTCTTAGAGACGGTTTGGATAATCAAGTCTCGGACTTCCTGAGCAAGCAGGGAAAGGTCCGGCCTGGACAGGGCCTTAAGGTCTTTTGGGGACTGGATCTTCTCTAGTAACATAGCTCTTAGCCCTTAGCT
>JACRGL010000049.1 GCA_016212365.1 Candidatus Methylomirabilota bacterium
AAGCTGAAAAGGGATAATGGCCTCAGCTATCAGAGGGATGAGGTAATCGTCTCCTGCGGGGCCAAGCATTCGTTATACAACCTGGCCCTAGTCCTCTTCGAGGAGGGAGACGAGGTCTTGATCCCCGCCCCTTACTGGGTTACGTATCCTGAGCAGGTGAAGCTAGCCGATGCCAAGCCCGTTTTCGTCCCTACCCAGGAGGAAGAGGGGTTCCGCCTGAAGCCAGAGTCTTTAAAAAGGGTTTTGAACTCCCGGACCAAGGCCTTGATCTTAAACAGCCCTTGCAACCCTACTGGAGCCGTCCTGGATCGTCATGTCTTAGAGGAAATTGCCTCCCTTGCTGTGGAGAAGGGATTTTACATTTTATCGGATGAGTGTTACGAGGCCCTGGTCTTTGAGGGGGTGGAGCATGTGAGCATTGCCTCCCTGGGCGAGGAAGTGAAGAGTCATACCATCGTGATTAACGCGGTCTCTAAGGCCTATTCCATGACGGGCTGGAGGATCGGCTATGCCGCCGGGCCCCGGGAGGTCATTAAGGCCATGTCCGATCTCCAGAGCCAGGCCACCTCCAACCCCACCTCCATCGCCCAGAAGGCGGCAGTAGAGGCACTCCTCGGACCTCAGGAGACAGTGAAGGCCATGGCTCAGGAATTCGATAAGCGGCGCCGCTACATAGTGGAGCGGCTCAATTCTTTGCCCCGCGTCCGCTGCCCCAATCCATTAGGGGCCTTTTATGTCTTCCCTAATTTTTCGGCCCTTTACGGAAAGGGTTATGGCGATTGGGTAATCCGGGGGTCTACCGATATGGCAGCTTACCTCTTAGATGAGGCGGCCGTAGCGGTAGTGCCAGGTATAGATTTTGGAAGCGACGCCCACATTAGACTTTCTTATGCCACCTCCATGGAGAACATCGTTAAGGGCTTGGACAGGCTGGAGGAGGCCCTGGCAAATCTCCACTGAATAAAGAACAAACCCGATAAAAGAATGACAGACAAAAATAAATTCCCTTCCAATGGAGACCTGATCCAGGTAGAGGGCCTCAAGACCTACTTCTTTACCGAAGCCGGGGTGATTAAAGCTGTGGACGGCCTCGACTTACGGATCGAGAAGGGCGAGACCCTGGGGCTGGTGGGGGAGTCGGGCTGCGGCAAGACCGTCACTGCCCTGTCCATTCTACGCCTTATCCCAGATCCCCCAGGCAGGATTGTAGGGGGGAGAGTCCTATTTGATGGCCGTGATCTGGTGCGCCTGGAAGAAGAGGCCATGCGTCTGGTTCGTGGTGCCGCAATTTCTATGATCTTCCAGGAGCCCATGACCTCCCTCAACCCGGTTTTCACTGTAGGCGATCAGATCACCGAGGCGGTTCGGTTACATCAGGGCCTTCCCAAGAGGGAGGCCTGGGGAAAGGCAGTCCAGATGCTCCACCTGGTAAAGATCCCCGATCCAGAGCGCCGGGCCAAGGAGTATCCCCATCAGCTGAGTGGGGGGATGCGGCAGAGGGTGATGATTGCCATGGCGCTGTCCTGCAACCCCAAGCTTCTCATCGCTGATGAGCCTACCACAGCCCTGGACGTCACCATCCAGGCCCAGATCCTGGAGCTTTTACAAGAGCTCAAGAGGGAGCTGGGGATGTCCATCATGCTCATTACCCATGACCTGGGAATAGTGGCCGAGACTGCCCAGCGGGTGGTGGTCATGTACGCCGGGAAGGCAGTGGAAGAGGCCGACATTTGGGAACTCTTTAAAAACCCCATGCACCCTTATACCCAGGGGCTGCTCCACTCCATCCCCCAGATGGGAGAGGCCAGAGGGGGCCGTCTGAAGGCCATCCCCGGGATTGTCCCCAGCCTCCTGGACTTACCCCAAGGCTGCAGATTCTACCCCCGTTGCTTTAAAGCGATAGAGGCCTGCCAAGAGAAGGAGCCGGAGCTAGTGGAAATCAGGGAGAGGCATTGGGTGAGGTGCATTCTGGCTGGCAGGGAATGAGGACTATGGCTGCCCTCTTGGAAGTCAGAGACCTTAAAAAGCACTTCCCCCTGAGGAAGGGCTTCTTCGGGGAAGCCAGCCAAGTCCGAGCTGTGGATGGGATAAGCTTCGCTATCAATGAAGGGGAGACCCTGGGGCTGGTGGGGGAGTCGGGCTGCGGCAAGTCCACCACCGGTCGCCTCATCCTCCGGCTGCTTGAGCCTACTGGAGGGGAGATCTACTTCGAGGGGCGTAGCGTTTTTCAGGCCAGTAGGGAGGAAATGCGCCTTTTGAGGAGGCGAATGCAGATAATCTTCCAAGACCCTTACTCATCACTGAATCCGCGAATGACGGTAGGAGACATCGTGGGGGAGGGGATGGTAATCCATAAGCTTTACCAGGGTCGCGAGCGTCAAGATAGGATCGCAGATCTCCTTAGGAAGGTGGGCCTGAGCCCAGAGCACATGTCTAGGTACCCCCACGAGTTCAGCGGGGGACAGAGGCAGAGGATCGGTATTGCCCGCGCCCTGGCAGTGAGTCCAAAGCTGATCGTCGCAGACGAGCCAATCTCGGCCCTCGACGTGTCCATCCAGGCCCAGGTGATCAACCTCCTCCAGGACCTCCAAGAGGACCTTGGACTTACATATCTCTTCATTGCCCACGACCTTCGAGTGGTGGAACACGTCAGTGATGGAGTAGCGGTTATGTATCTTGGGAAGATCGTGGAGCTGGCCGATAGCCTGGAGCTATATGCACATCCCCTGCATCCATACACTGAGGCCTTGCTCTCGGCCATCCCCATTCCTGATCCCACCTCCAGGCCCCAGCGTATCATCCTCGAGGGGGATATCCCAAGCCCTATTACTCCCCCACCCGGGTGCCGCTTTCATACTCGTTGCCCCAAGAGGATTGCCCCCTGTGATCAAGAGGAGCCTTCCCTCAAGGATTTAGGGGGTGGCCACTATGTGGCGTGTTTTCTGTATTGAGAGAGAGGCTTTGACAGGCCCTTTGGATAAACCGCCCGGGATGGAAGGACTCGGGTGGAAGGTCCATTGGCTTGCCGGTTACCCATTGGGCGATCAACTGACCGGTGATTGGCGCCAGGCAGATACCCGCCCCTTCATGGCCGGTGGCCAAATAGAAACCCTCGATGCCTGGGACTGGCCCGATAATGGGGAGGTGGTCAGGGCTATAGGGACGGAGGCCGGCATAGGTGCGAATGGCCTTTAAGTCTATTAGCTTGGGGAAAAAACGAATGGCCCTCAAAGCAATGGCATTGATAACCCCCAGGTCAACGGTCTTATCGAAACCCGCAAACTGGCGGCTGCTCCCCAGAAGGATGGTTCCGCTGCGCGTGCCCTTCACTACCATGGCCACCGAGAGGTCAAGGCTATCGTTGGCAAGGGAGGCAGTGTATCCCGCCTCGAGGAGTGGCCTCTGGATAAAGAGAGGGGCCTTTTCCATCACGATAATGTGGCCCTTGCGGGGTAGCACGGGTATAGAGATGCCGACCATCTTCCCGATTTCGGGGCTCCAGGCACCTGCTGCATTGACCAAAACGTGGGTTGCAAGGCGAGTTTCTGCAGTTTGGACGGCTTCTACCCTGCCCTGTCTAGACAACACGATGCCCATAAGGGGGGCCGATGTCCTGAGGGCGAGGCCCATTCTTTTGGCGGCCTGCAGCAGGGCTAAGGTGGCGCGGCGGGGCTCAAGGTGGGCATCATTGGGGAAGAGAACACCCCCAGCCATATCGCGGGCGAGGGATGGTTCCAGCTCGAGTAGTTCTAATGCATCTAGGGCCAAACCCTGGACTCCAGCCCTTTCTAGCTCCTGCAGTTTCTCTTTGGTGGCTTTCAGACCTGTCTCATCTTCGGCTACTAGGATGCTTCCACCCCTATCGTATTCGATGTCTAAATCCAGCTCCTCGGCCAGTTGTCTCCATAGCCTCGCGCTTGCCTTTCCCAACTCTAGTTCCGGCCCAGGTGCCTTATCCCAGAGGAGGATTAGGCCCTCACAAGCCCCTGAAGCCCCAGAGCAGGGAAAGCCCCTCTCCAGGAGGTACACTTTTAAACCCTCCTTGGAGAGGTAGTAAGCACAGGCCGCTCCTATGATACCGCCGCCGATCACTACTACGTCGGCGACGCGCGAATTAGATTGGGCGCTCATTGGGCATAGTCCCCCTGAAGGGTGCATTTAGATTTGGTCATGGCATTCGGCATTTTAACATAACACCCGCCCTTTGTCGAATGAACCTAAGACCGATATGAGGGGACAATGCGTATCGAAGGCGGCCCCACTGTTGTAGAGCGGGGGGAGCCGTTTCAAATGGAGGTGGATGGTCAGAGCATAGTGGCCTTCGAGGGCGAAACTATCGCCACTGCGCTCCTGGCTTCAGGGAGACGGGTGTTTAGGCACACGGCACGGACTGGAACCCCACGAGGCCTGTTTTGTGGAATAGGGGTGTGTTTCGAG
>JACRGL010000050.1 GCA_016212365.1 Candidatus Methylomirabilota bacterium
AGACTAAATGTGCCCAATAATGCTTTTTAACATAAGGGGCACATTTACCCTGAGCGAAGCGAAGGGTCTCATCTGAGAGATCCTTCGTCGTTTCACTCCTCAGGATAAAATTTTTACTGATCATTAGGGATTGGGACATAAAAAGGGGTAGGGTTTCGATCAGCGGATTGAACCCTGCCCCTTAAATTTTTGGCCAAAGTGTGCAGACATGAAGGTATTTTTGACAGGGGCTACCGGCTTCGTGGGAAGTCAGGTGCTCCAGGACCTTTTGGAAAAGGGACACCAGGTCCGATGCCTGGTCCGGGAGGGCTCGCAAGGAAAGCTCCGGGTATGGGAAGGGGTTGAGATCGCCGTCGGGGATGTCCTGGGGCCAGAAAGCCTACGGGAGAAGCTCCGGGGATGTCAGGCGGCCATTTACCTGGTAGGCATCATCCGGGAGTTTCCCCGGAAGGGGATCACCTTTGATAGGCTACACTACCAGGGGGCACGAAACGTAATGGAGGCCGCCAATGAACAAGAGGTCTCCCGTTTTCTCCACATGAGCGCCCTGGGGGCCAGGGCGGGTGCCCCCTCTTGCTACCATCAGACGAAATATATGGCCGAGGAGTACCTTAAAGAAAGCGGCCTAGCCTATACTATCTTCCGGCCCTCGGTTATCTTTGGCCCCAAGGATGAGTTCGTTAACCTGCTAGCCCGAATGATTCAAAAGGCCCCCCTGGTTCCCGTCGTCGGTGATGGTAAATATAAGCTCCAGCCGGTGGCCCTGGAGAATGTCTCCCAGAGTTTTGTCAGGGCCTTAGAAATGCCGGAGACTGTGGGTAAGGCTTATGAAGTAGCCGGCCCGGAAAAGCTGGAGTATAACCAGGTTCTGGATATAATTGGAGAAGCGCTGGGGAGGAGGGTACGGAAACTCCATTTCCCCTTATCCCTGATGAGGCCGCTTGTAGCTGGGTTAGAGAAATTTCCTTCCTTTCCCTTGACCCGGGAGCAGCTCATTATGCTTCAAGAGGAAAATGTAGGTGATGAGAGGCCCTTTTTTCAAGATTTCGGCATTGTCCCCCTTACCTTTCGGGAAGGGATTGCGCGTTATATAAAAAGACGAGGATGAGGACATGTCCTGGGTAAGGGCAGGGAAAGGGACTCACTACGCTTGGGCGATCTTATTTGTAGGTGTATTAGGCACCACAAGCGCTCTCGGATTTGCCCGCTTTGGCTACACCATGATCCTGCCCAGCATGAAGGAGGGACTTAAGTTAAGCTACGCCCAGATGGGATTGCTGGGTTCGGGAAACTTCCTCGGCTATCTAGTCTTTTCTTTGGTCGGGGGATTTTTGGCCACCAAGTATGGGCCGCGAAAGGTTATAACCCTATCTATGCTATTGGTGGGGATAACTATGGCCCTTACCGGCCGCTCCGATGGGTTTGCCTTTGCTCTGGCCATGCGCACCTTGACGGGAATGGGAAGTGGAGGAGTCAATGTCCCGGTCATGGCCCTTCCCGCTATATGGTTTGGCGCTGAAAGGAGAGGGATGGCGGCGGGCATCTTGGTTTGCGGCTCGGGCCTGGGTTTGATCATCACTGGACAGTTGGTTCCTCAGATAGTCTCGGCCTATGGAGCCGAAGGGTGGAGATATTGCTGGTATTTTTTGGGCCTTACCATTTTAGTTATAAGTCTGGCCAGCTATGCCTTACTGAGAGATGCACCGGAAGAGAATAGGCTTCTAGTCTTTGGGGGTAGAGGTCCTTTTCCTGCTTCCGCTACGGCTTCTTCCCCCTTGACGTCGGTTTTCAGGAATCGGGTTCTATGGCACCTGGCAGGCATCTATTTCCTTTTCGGGTTTTCCTATATCATTTATGCCACCTTCTTCGCGGCATCCTTGATCCAAGGTGGCCTCTCTCCGATGGCGGCGGGAAGGCTGTGGGCCCTCGTGGGGTTTCTCAGCGTTGGGAGTGGCTTCATCTTTGGAACCGTTTCCGATTTTATAGGGCGGAATCGGGCCTTGACCCTGGTCTTCTCTATGCATGCCCTCGCCTATTTCGCCTTCGCCTTAACCAATGGCCTGGCGGGCTATTACTTTTCCGCTGTCCTCTTTGGGCTTAGCGCCTGGAGCATCCCTTCCATCATGGCCGCCTCGGTAGGCGATTATGCTGGTCCCCGCCTGGCCCCTGCCGCCCTGGGCTTTATTACCGTAGTCTTTGGGATAGGGCAGGCCATTGGCCCTGCATTGGCAGGGTATATCGCGGATTTTACCCGGTCTTTTGCCCTGGCCTTTTTCCTGGCCGGTGCCGCGGCCTCTCTGGGGATCCTGGGCTCCCTGCGACTCAGGGCAGAAAAAGCCTTTTAAGGGTCCAAATCATGAATAACCTCTATGACCATATCCAGATGCTGAGACTCCGCTCGGTCATTCTGCCAGGGAGGGCAGAGAAATCCCTTAAAGAGCATCTGCAATATCTCTTCCATCGCTGGGCGGACGAGGGGTAGCTATTGTGGCGCCCACTACGCGGCCTCGAAGGGTGGGTAATTGCCCTCACCAAGCGATTGGCCAAGGAGCTGGCCCCCTTATGCTCCATACACTCCGCCTCGGCGGAGTAGTTGCCCGCCACGGGTGGACAGGGATTTTTCGTGGATCTTAGAACAGAGAAGGCTCTGGTGACCTCAGCCCATCCCTCGGCCTGTCAGGTGGGGGTGGATATCCTCCGCCAGGGGGGTAATGCGGTAGATGCCGCTGTGGCCATGGCATTTGCCCTTGGAGTGGTGGATCCTTCTAATAATGGCCTAGGCGGGTTCGGGGGCTTCATGGTCATCTTTCTGGCGAAATCACAGCAGGTGGTAACAA
>JACRGL010000051.1 GCA_016212365.1 Candidatus Methylomirabilota bacterium
AAGCTGCTCAATGGCATGGCGAACCTCGGCCAGATGGAGGGCCTGCTTGATCTCTACCACGAATCGAAAGGCCCTCCCTTCAATGGCCAGTTCCACAAGGAGGTCCGACCGTAATGCTAAGCGGCCCCGCTTGGGCTCGGAGGCAATGATCCGGGCTGATCCGTCAGGGATCCCCAAAACCTCCCCCATATGTGAGATGAAATAGGATTGGATCTCTTGCTCCTTGAGCATTGGTGTTTCCTATTTTTAGGATGTTTTGTGATCACCAAACAATATATAATAAAAAAACAGCATTGTCAAGCCGCATCCTCTCCTTCGAAGCCAGTCCCCGAGTTCTATGGTCGGGGCCTGAAGTTGCGACAAAATCTGGAAAGAGTGATTTTTCTACTCTTATAAGGTAGCCTGAGGGTAACAGTGGCCGCGCCGCCGTGCCCGCGACGGATCAGGATCATTGGCGTGCAAATTAGGTTCGAACTTGGTTTAAAACGATCCACCAAGCTCCCTTTCGGCGGTGGATTACCGGCAAAAAGGAAGAATCAGGAACTTCAAAAATCTAGGCTTGCCTTGCCTAAATGTCCGGTTTCTAGACCTGACCCCACATCTTCACAGTCCCTTTCTAAAATCGAAAAGGTTTGACAAGCTCCTTTATTGAGAAAAATAATTCCATAATTATTAACAATTTTGTTAAGAAATATGGAAAGAGAATCCAGGTCTTGGGTCGGGTGGCAACCAAAAAGGAACTCGTCAGAGACTTGAGGAAATACCTACCCAAGGATTTCTGGGGTATTATCGATGGGCTAACGGTATGAAGACCACCGAGCTAATAAAAACCCTGGAGAAGATCAATAAGCCTTTTTACTCTGTGGCGGACCTAGAAAAGATCATGGGTCTTCCGAGGAAAAGTCTCTATAGTCTCTTTAAAAAGGCTGGTGGACAGAGGCATCCTTGTAAAAGTTGGCGTGGGTAAGTATAGACTCTTTACCACGCCAGCCTCTGCGGAGAGGGTTGCATCAGCCCTCTATCTTCCCAATTATCTTTCCTTTGAGTCTGCCCTTTCTCGCTATGGTATCCTCAATCTTGTTCCCTACACAATAACCTTTGCCACAACGAGAAAGACCAGGAGATTTACCGTTGAGGGAAGGGATGCGGAGTTCAGGCAAATAAAGAGGGCCCTTTTCTGGGGATATGAGATGAAGGGCGGGATCTATGTGGCACGTCCTGAAAAGGCTTTTCTCGACCAGATTTACCTTGTTGTGAGGGGTAAGGCTTCTATCGACCCTGACGAGCTAAATTTAAAGGGCCTTTCCATTAAAAGGCTTCGGGTGTATTCCAAGAAATTTCCTGGATATGTGGGTAGGTATATAGAAAAATTAGTAGCTTATCCTATTTCCCCTTAGCGTGCGCCGAACTGAAAGGAATTCTTTTTGGAAACCCATCTATTTATGCTATAGTTTCGCATGCGTCAACTAAATGAAACCAAGTATGTAATTTAACATACAATGGTTTCATTTACCCTGAGCGAAGCGAAGGGTCTCATCACTGGGATTCCTCGCTACCCCTTCGCTCTGCTCAGGGCTTCGGCTCGGAATAAATGCTCCCTCAAATGTTAAAAACCATTTTTGGTCGCATTTAATCTCAGAAAAGGTGAGGGTAGCACTGCCTATATAATCAAGAAGATATACAAAATCACTTGGGGGGCGGCTATGAAACTCCTGTTGGTTTCACCTTGCCCGGAGGTGGGTAGAAAAACACCAAAGACACTCAGAATTCCTCAATTAGCGCTACACATTCTGGCATCACTCACTCCAAATGATGTTGATATTACTGTCGTAGATGAAGAGATCGAAGATATCGACTTTTCTATAGATTTTGACTTGGTTGGGATCTCTTGCATGACTGCAACGGCAAATAGAGGCTATCGATTATGCAATATCTTCAGAGAAAAAGGCTCCAAAGTTGTTCTAGGCGGGGTGCATCCTAGCGTCTTACCACAAGAAGCCATACAACACGCCGATGCAGTTGTCATCGGAGAGGCGGAAGGATGCTGGCCCGATGTCATCCAGGATTTTAGGGGAGGAAAACTACAGAAATTCTACCATATACCTGCCCCTGATCTGTCAAAGTCTCCTCTCCCAAGGCGAGATCTTCATATTGATAAGACGCTATTTAACTGTGTTGGGCTAGTGACGACTAGAGGGTGTCCGTACGACTGCGAATTTTGTTCAGTTACAGATTTCTACGGTAAAAAAATTAGGCACAGACCAATCTCTATGGTTGTTGAAGATGTCAAACAATCTGGATCAAAACTCTTTTTGATCTTGGATGATAACGTCACCGGTCAACCACGATATTCTAAGAGATTATTTGAAGCTCTAATACCACTGGGCATCACATGGATTGGGCAAAGTTCCATATCTTTAGCAAAAGACCAAGAGATGCTGAAATTATGTCGAGAATCTGGCTGTGCGATGCTATTCTTTGGTCTTGAGTCTGTATCGCCTTTAAGCTTAATGGGAATGAAAAAATCTCTTAAATCTATAAAGGAAAACGAGGAGGCCATTAAGGTCATTCAGGACAATGGTATAGCATTTCACCCATCTATAGTTTTGGGATTTGATACTGATACAAAAGCCATTTTTGATGATACACTAGAGTTTTTGTTGAGGAATAAAATTCCCACGACGACCTTAAATGTTCTGACGCCCTATCCAGGAACACGAATATACCAACGTTTCAAAGAGGAGGGACGAATTATATCTGACGATTGGAACCACTACGATCACAAGACCGTTGTATTTCAACCCAAGTACATGACTCCCCGCGAGCTTGCAGAAGGATACTACTATGTACAACGCGAGTTTTACTCTTTTTCTTCTTTAGTTAGACGTATTCCATTCCTATTGAAAGTTTTTCCTATAAACCTAAAACGAATGTTGTTTTTGTTGTTATTTAATTTTGCATGTAAAGGTTCGTTAAAATATATAGATACGTCTCTTAGTTGGGCTGATAACAACGAACAATGGAATCCGCAGAAAATTTGGACCTGTGATAAAGCCCTGTCCCTTTCTAAAATCGAAAAGGTTTGACAAAAACCCTGGAGAAGATCAATAAGTCTTTTTACTTCAATGCCATTTCAAGCCGCCAATCCATAAAAACTTAGGATAGGGGCCTGATGGCGTCCTTAAAGATAGGAATCCCTGAGGTGCAGGGGACGCATCTACCCCAGTAGCGGCAGCCCTTGCAGCGTTCGATGCCCAGGGTCCGGGCCTGGAACCTCCGGTCTATCTTATCCCGAGAGTCGAAGTGGAGCTGGGCCAGTTTCACAAAGAGATAAGGACCGCCAAAGGTAGTGTCTCGATAATCGTAATGGGGGCAGGCCGAGAGGCAGGATAGGCACTCCACACAGCCTATGAGGCGCTTATGCTGGATCCCCTCCTTAATGACCGCTGGCCATTTCATGCTTTCCTGTTCCGGGATGTAGAGCTTCAACTCCGCCAGCCTATGGTAGAAGAAACCCCTGTCAATGGCCAGGTCTCGGGCGATGGGCAGATTTCTCAGGGGGCTAACCTCCATCTCCTTTTTGAGTCCTGCGAGGCAGGCGAGTCTGGGCCTGCCTTCAACTTCCACAGCGCAGAGGCCGCACTTCTTGTATCTACAGCCAAAGCGGAAGGCCAGGGTGGGATCTAACTCCTCATAGATATAGATCAAGGCCCCCAGGACGGTATCTCCCTTCTCCCAGGGGACCTGATACTCCTGCCAGTAAGGGGTCTTATCTATATCTGGGTTGAAGCGGGATATTCGGATTTTGGCCCTCCTCAATTCCGCACCTCCTCAGCCCGCACCTTCATCTCCATCCCCTCTTTCCAGACCAGGATGTTCCTTCGCCAGCCGAAGTCATCCCTCTGGGGAAAATCCAGACGAACATGGGCCCCACGGGATTCCTTTCTCTCCAGGGCGGATAGGGCCATGGCCTTCGCCACATTGAGCATCATTCGGAGCTCAAGGGCATCCTGCACCTCGCGGTTTAAGCGTTTTATAGGGGAAATAGATAGATCCCGGGAGAGGGCCTCCAATTCCCCAAGCTCCTCGAGGGCCTCCTTGAGCTTTCCCTCCTCCCGCAACACCCCTACCTTCTTCCACATCAGCTCCTGAAGCCTCCGCTTGAGCTTTATGGGGCGGTAGGAACCCCGAGAGCCATAGAGGGATTTTAATTCCTGAACATCCGCAGTGATAAGGGACTCAACCCTATTTATCTTTCCCCTCACCCCTCCTAAAGCGCTCTGGGCCGCTGACCTGCCCGCCCTTCTGCCAAAGATGAAGACCTCGGCCAGGGATACCGAGCCCAGGCGGTTACCCCCATGAATCCCGCCCTGGGCCTGGCCCGCGGCGTAAAGCCCCTTTATCCCGGTCCTTCCCTCTGAATCGGCCCGGATCCCCCCCATGTGGTAGTGAGCGGTGGGGGAGACATCCCAGGGCTCCTCCCAGTCATAGGCCCTTTCCCCGTAGGCCTCCCTCACCGGTTCGAAGATCCCTATCTCCTTCATCTTTTCCCTTGCCTTAAGCCCTTTGGGATGGGCCAGGTTTGGGGAGAGATCCAGGATAAGGCCCTGATGCCTTGTCCCCCCTCCCCTCTCTACCTCCATGCAGATGGCCCTGGCCACCTGGGCACGGGTCATGGTATTGATTCCCTCGAGGATTACCTCTCCTTTATTGTTGAGCAGGCGGCCGAAGGGGCCGGCTGTTGCCGGTTCCCCGCAGAGGAGGCCGATAAAGGGTCTGGGATGGGTTATACCAAAGGGGATGAATTGAACCTGCTCCATGTCTATAAGCTCGGCCCCTGCCTCGTAGGCCAGGCTGAATCCATCGCCGGTGGCGCTTTGCAGGCAATCGGTGTGAGGGTAATAGAGCCAGCCAGCTCCACCTGTGGCTAAAACCACGGAAGCGGCCCGGAAAAAAACCGCCTCGCCGCTTAAAAGGTGAAGGGCCAGTAGCCCATGTATTCGCCCTTCCTCTGAATAGAGCTTCACCGCCATGGTCTCTTCAAAGACCGCTATCCCTGCCCTGGCGATAGCGGCCCGCAAGGCATTGCCCATAGAAACCCCTTCAGAGGGGCTGATTAATCCCCTGGGGAACCTGTGTCCTCCTGCCGGGGAGAGGACCTCGCTAGTAATCCTTCCCCCTTCATCGCGGCAAAAGAGGTGGCCGAAGCCCTCTATAGTGAGAACAGCCAAGGCTGTCTCCTGGGAGACGGTCCTGGCCAGATCGCCATCGTTTAAATGCTCACCGCCTTGGATCAGGTCCCTATAAAACTCCCCAGGGCTATCCCCGGGGTAAAGGCCGGCATAGGCCATCACCCCTTTGCTGATCCGGGTATCGCCATATCCAATAGGCTCTTTGGAGAGGACGGCCACCCTTGCCCCGGCCCTGGCAGCGCTAACCGCGGCGGCAACTCCGGCCCCTCCCGCGCCTATACAGATGACATCGAAATCCCTGGTCTCCATGAGTCTGTTAAATAGCACAAATCCGTTAATTTTCCAATCCAATATTGCCTTCTTGACTTTCCCTAAAAAATTATCCTGAAAGGCTTCACCCCTCACCTCATCCTCTCCCCAATGGGGAGAGGAAGTAAAATGGAGTAATCCCCTCCCCCCTAGGGTGAGGGGAAGAGAAAAATTTGGGGAAAGTCCGGAAAAATTCTCCGCATTGACAAGTATTTTAATTGTGCTATTATTAATAAGGACCGCTAGGGGTGTCGTAGGACTGAGAATCCGCCTAAGGCGGAAACCCTTAGAACCTGATCTGGGTAATGCCAGCGTAGGGAAGCGGCCCAAGGGGAATCCGATTTGGCGAGAGGGTAATACCCAGTTGCCCGTCGGCCCTGAGGCCGCATCCCAAGGATGCGGCTTTTGTATTTAAGGGGGTTTTAAGAAAGGGGGAGACGATGAACGGAAAAAGTAGGCTAAGAAAGCTTATTTCCTTAGCTTTATTATTGGCCCTCTCGGGCCTATATTCCGTTGTGTACCAGATAGCGGAGGCCGCGGAGGCCCCTAAGGGCCTGATCCTTGCCCTTACCCCTTCCCAGGACCCCACTGCTCTTCAGGTGCATGGGAAGGCCTTTGCCGATGCCCTGGCCAAACTCGTTGGCGTCCCCATAAAGATCTACATTGCCTCGGACTTTGCTGGGGTGGTAGAGGCCTTAAGGAACAAAACGGTGGACCTGGGTTTTCTCCATCCGGTGGGCTATGTCCTGGCGAACCGGGAGGCCAGGGCCCAGATAGTGGCCAAGGACATCTGGCACGGAAAGACCTCCTACACCGCCAGGTTCTTTGTAAGAAAGGACAGCGGAATTAAATCCTTAGAGGATTTAAGGGGAAAGACTATCGCCTTTGTGGACCCGGCCAGCAGTTCAGGATACATATACCCCATGGTCCTCCTCATGAAGAAGGGGCTGGTAAAAGGCCGCGACCCAAAGACCTTCTTCAAGGAGGTCTATTTTGCTGGCTCCCATGACGCAGCACTCCTGGCCCTGTTAAACGGGAGTGTGGATGCGGCCGCCTCCTTTGACATGGCCCGGGAGCAGTACCTCAAGGAGAAGGAAAGGATAGAGAGGCTCACTTATGTGGCCGAGACCCCTCCAATCCCAGAGGCGGGAATTGCTGCCCGGGAAGGCCTGGATACCGCGCTTGTGAAGATAGTCGAGAAAGCCCTCCTCGCAATGAATGCCCCTGAGTATAAGACTATTCTAAAGAATCTTTACAATATAGACGGCTTTGCCCCTGCTAAAGACAGCGAGTATGACCCGGTGCGGGAGGCAGTAGATATGATGGGACTTACTTTGAAGAGGAAGTAATCAGTTGTCAGTAGTCAGTAATCAGCGAATGGCTAATGGCAGATAGCCGATGGCTAATAGCTGATGGCTGATGGCAGATAGCTTATGGCAGATTGCTGATTACCAAAGGGGGAAAACTTATGCGCCTAATACTTAAATGGGGAATCAGTTTAGCAATGGTCTTGGCCATGGCTGCCTCGGTTGCCTCCGCGGCGCCGGAAGGTCTGGTCCTTGCCCTCACCCCTTCTAAGGACCCTACCCTCCTCCAGGAGGCTGGCGCAGACCTGGCCAAGGTCCTATCCAAGAGCCTTGGACTTCCTGTTAAGGTATATGTGGCCTCGGACTATGCAGGGGTTATAGAGGCCTTAAGGAACAAAACGGTAGACCTGGCCTTTGTCCATCCTACTGGCTATGTCCTGGCGAACCGGGAGGCCAGGGCCCAGATCCTGGTAAAGGCCACCCGGGGTGGCTCTGCCTTTTATACCTCTCGGATATACGTCCGCAAGGATAGCGACTTCCAGAGCCTGGAAGACCTACGGGGAAGGACCATTGCCTTTGTCGACCCGGCTTCCACCTCGGGATACATTTACCCCATGGTCCTCCTGATTAAGAAGGGGCTGGTGAAGGATAAAGACCCCAAGACCTTTTTCAAGGAGGCAGTCTTTTCAGGAACTCACGAGGCCGCCCTCTTTGCCGTTCTGAATAGGCAGGTGGATGCCGCCGCTGTCTTTGACCTTGCCCCGGAGAGACGGGTAAAAGACCCTGAAAAGGTGGCCCAGCTCAGGTATATAGCCGAGACCGAAAAGATCCCTAATGATGGGGCTGCTGTTCGGGATGGGCTTCCCCCGGAGCTGGCAGGGCGGATAAAGGCCGCCCTCCTCGAGCTCAATAGCCCTGAGGGTAGGCCCCTCCTTCAGAGGCTCTATGCCATTGATGGCCTTGTTGAGGCCAGGGATGCCGACTTCGATCCGGTGCGGGAGGCGGTGGACCTGCTCGGCTTGGCCGCGAAAAAGACCCGATGATTGAAGTTCGGGATTTAACAAAAATCTATCCGCCTGATAAACTGGCCCTAGACCAGGTAAACTTGAAGGTCGGGGCGGGCGAATTTGTGATTATCCTTGGCCGAAGCGGTGCCGGCAAATCCACCCTCCTCCGCTGCTTGAACCGCTTGGTGGAGCCGAGTGGGGGTGAGGTCTTCTGGGATGGGATGGAGGTGACGGCCACTTCCAGGGAGGGACTGCGGAAGGTGCGCCGGGAGATCGGGATGATCTTCCAGCAGTTCAACCTGGTGAAGCGGGCTACGGTCTTAGAGAATGTATTGGCAGGGAGGCTGGGCTATGCAGGGGCCCTCAAGAGCCTTTTCGGTCGCTTCTCCGTTGAGGATGAACTCCTCGCCCTGGAATGCCTGGAACAGGTGGGCCTGGCTGGCTTTTCCGAGCGCCGGGCCGACACTTTGAGTGGAGGGGAGCAGCAGCGAGTGGCCATAGCCAGGGCGCTGGCCCAGCGGCCACGAGTGATTTTGGCGGATGAGCCAACGGCCAGCCTTGATCCCCGGCTCACCCAGACCATCATGGATATCCTGAAGAGGATCAACAAGGAGAAGGATATAACCCTGATCGTCAGTCAGCACCAATTAGAGGTGGCCATGGAGTATGCAGAGAGGATTGTAGGGTTAAGGTCGGGGCGGGTCCTCTACGACGGTAGTGTCTCGGATCTGGGCCCGGAGGCCATCGAGGCCATTTACGGAGGGGAGGAGGGGAGAGATGACCAGTCGAACAGTCGAACAGTCGGCCATTGACCGGCTAAAGATTGCACAAAAGAGGAGAAATCGTCTCTATTTCTACCTCGTATCTATACCTCTCCTGGCCCTTTATGGCTGGTTCCTCTGGGAAACCGAGGTGAGCCTTTTCCGCCTGAGGCGGGGCCTGCCGTGGATGGCGGATTTCCTATACAGGATGGTCCCCCCGGACTTTAGCGTGCTACAGAGCGCCTTGAGAGGTGCCTTTGAGACCTTCCAGATCGCAGTAGTTGGGACCACCATCGCTGCCCTCTTGGCCCTACCTTTAGGCTTTCTATCGGCGAGAAACGTGGCCTCGCCAAATATCTTTTACGCTGTGCGTTCAGCTATAAACTTCTTTCGCAGCATAGATACCATGGTCTATGCCTTGCTCTTTGTAGCCGCAGTAGGGCTAGGCCCATTTCCGGGGGTCCTGGCTGTGATCACCTATACCACCACTATTTTGGCCAAACTATACTCGGAGGCCATAGAGGATATAGACCCTGGACCGGTAGAGGCCATTACCGCCACTGGAGCCACCCGCCTCCAGGTCCTCCGCTTCGGGATAATCCCCCAGGTTTTACCACTGTTTGTCTCTTACCTCCTCTACCGCCTCGAGACCAATATCCGGGCCGCTACTATCCTGGGCTTCGTAGGGGCAGGGGGGGTTGGGTTCTATATCCAGACCTACCTCAGGATGATGAATTACCCGGCTGCCTCTTGCATCCTGCTGGTCCTGGTGGCTATGGTGATGGCAGTGGACTTCGGGAGTTCCCGCCTCCGTAAGAGGCTCATATAGGGTTAACAGCTCACGATTTACGGCTCATTACTCTGCTAGTTTACCAATCTACCGGTTAGCCAGTCTGGCTTACTAATACAAACGCATTAAATAATTCTGATATGTTCCTGCTCCCTCTCCCCACAGGGGAGAGGAGAAAGGTGAGGGGGAATCGAAATAGGATGTAACAGATATTTGTGCGTTTGTACTGGCTTAGTGGTTCACTACCGCCCCAGGGTTTTTGGACTTGCCTTTTAAGGGGAGAGGTCGTATTATTAAAAAGGCCCCGCTATACCAAACCATTTTCATGGGACAGTAGAATGAGGCTATAGGGAGAGATCCCATAGCGAAAAGCGGGAAGGTCATGGATCAGGACCAGCTTTTAGAGCTTTCTGAGAAGTCCCAGGCCTTGGAGGCCTCTATTTGCCAGCAGGTCGGGGGTGATCTGGAGGAGATAGTTCGGGACTTGGCTGCCCTGGGGGATCCCTGGTTGAGGACTCAAGGCTTCAGGGAGAGGCTGGGAAAGATGCCCCTCCCTTATGCGGCTGAGGCGATAGAGCTGGTGTGTCGGAAAGTCAGGGAGGGAGACCCCCGCTATGAAGGGCTGCTCCTCGATCTCCTCGACCGGGAAGGGTGGAGCTCTGCCTTGGGCGAGACCTGGGTGCAGAACATTCAGGCAGAGCTTTCGAAGAGGGGATGTCTCGAAGCCCTGCGGTTATTCCAGGACGAGGAAACAGGTGAGCCCAGGGATGAGGAGGGGATTAGGCCGGAGGAACCCCTGGGACTGAGGGTGAGTTTGGCTCGGAGGGCTTCGTCCAGGCTATTGGAGAGGCTCCTTGCCGATCCTCATCCCAGGGTAATCAAGACCCTCTTGGGCAATCCCCGCCTCACCGAGGCAGAGGTCCTCAACGTGGCTTCCTCGCGGAGGTCGAGCCCTGAGACCCTGGAGACTATTGCCAGGGATAAGCGCTGGATCTCGCGCTATCGGGTTAAGCTGGCCCTGTTGAATAATCCCCGTACCCCTTGCCGGATCTCCTTAGGACTGCTCCCCTTTCTGATGGAGCAGGACCTCAGGGAGCTGGCCGGGTTTAGCGCGCTGCCCTCCAAAATAAGGGAGAAGGCCCACTCACTAATTGAGGACCGGCGCACTCGGGCTATCCTTTGACCCATTAACCCCGAAAGGGAGAGCCAAAAAGGAGGAAAAGGTGGAGGTATACCTTTCCGAAAATGCCTTTGTTGGCCTCTTGGTCTCCACCATCGAGGTCTATCGCCGGGAGTGTTTCGGCATCCTCCTAGGGCATAACACCCCAGAGCGCAAGGTCGTGGAATTTGTGGTTCCTTATCAGACGGCCAAACGGAAGTTCCGGGAGGTCCGGATCAATTGGGACAGGAGCCAGAGGGTGGGGGAAGCGGTGCGGGATGTCTCGCGCTGGGAGTGCGTGGGTGATTACCATTCCCACCCCATGTACGGTACCAAGCGGGCCACCACCCGCCTGAGCAAGGAGGATCTGAAGCATTTCAAGGAGGGGGATGTCTCCGTCGTGGCTGCCATTAACGACATTTCCAAGCCTCGGAGATGGAGCTATGTGGCCCACGAGAGTCTCTCGGGCACCATTAATGGCTATTCTTTGAGGATAAGCGCATACTACAAAATGGGAAACGAAATCCTGCGCGTGCCCATTGTGTGTCCCTACGCCATTGGCTTTCTAGAGAAAAACGCCAAACCCAAGTCTTGAGCCTTCCAAAAGTTCTATTTTCTTCTCTGGTCTCCATTAGTCCTTCCTAAAGGGCGATCCTGGTCTGTTTGCAGTAGGCATTCAGGATGAGGAGGGCCTGATTTATCCTTTGGAGGCGCAGGTTTTTCCTTCTGACGGCTGCGGTATCCTCAGGGGAAACTACCTCGCCCCTGACCTCCCTTAACACCAGGTTGAGGTTGGCATTAATAATTTTGAGGTCGGAAGGGGTATATTTCTTCAAGGTCAAGGGACTAAGGGATAGAAAGCCATCGGCTATGTCCCGGGCCATGGCTAAAGGGCTTCCGCTAATTGCCATTTTCTGTCCTCCTAAAAGACCTGGTTTCGATGGGAATACCTCAACATAAATTATAATACCACTATCTAAGTTTGGTGCCAAGGCCTATTTATAAAAAGGCTTGCATGGCGGCGATTTGTCTGCTATAAGATTTAAAAATTTGTTTCCTGATGGACAGGCCCAACTCAAAGTAAGGAGTTTAAGGGCTTTTAATAATAAGATGTAGCCCTTCTTCCTTTTCTCATCGAGAGGTAGGATGGACCTTCATCGGCCTGGAGATGACCAAAGGGTTTCCAAAAAGGGAAAGTCCAAGAAGGGATTCGTGATCCTTTTATCTCTTCTCTTCGTCGGCCTTGCTTCCTTTCTCCTTTACTTCTATAAAAAAGCGCCGCCCCCAAAGCCGCCTGAGGTGTCCCTTGAAGACCAAAGGAATACCATTACTGGAAGCCTGGAGAAGGGCCAGACCTTATCCGAGGCCCTCCTAAAACAGCAGGTCCCGCGAGAGCTGGTGCCTGTCATCCTTGAGGAGCTTCGACCCCTCTATGATTTTCGTAAGAGCCGGCCGGGTTCAAGCTACCGCTTAGTCATTAATGGCAAGGGCGAGCTGGTCCACTTCCTTTATGAATCCAGTCCTGTGGATATTTACGAGATAAAGAGGGAGGGCAGCCTGAAGGCCTTCAAACAGGAGGTGGTCCTGGAGAAGCGGGAGGCCCTGGTGGCCGGGGAGATTGATTCTTCCCTCTTTGAGAGCATTGAAGGAAAGGGGGAGCAGGCCCAGCTTGCCATGGACTTTGTTGATGTCTTCGTGTGGGATATCGACTTTCACAAGCAGAGTCGTCCCGGTGACAGGTTCCGCATCTTGGTGGAGAAACTCTACAAGGGCGATCAATTTGTGAAATACGGCCGTATCCTGGCGGCTCAGTATCAGGGTGACTCAAAAACCTTTACCGGGATCTACTTCCAGGGTGTAAAGGGACGGGGCGGCTACTACAGTCCCGAAGGGGATTCCTTGCGAAAGACCTTTCTCCGGGCCCCTCTAAAGTTTACCCGGGTTACCTCGGGGTATAGCAAGTCCCGACTCCATCCCATCCTGGGGGGGTATCGCCCTCATTTGGCCATAGACTATGCCGCCCCCTTTGGGACGCCGGTGTGGGCGGTGGCCGATGGGGTGGTGAGCTTCGCTGGATGGACTGGTGCTAATGGGAACTCTATTACCGTCCGACACATCCGCGGCTACTCAAGCATGTATAACCACCTTTCACGCTTTGCCAAGGGGATCAAGGTAGGGGGGAGGGTGCGACAGAAACAGATCATCGGCTATGTGGGCACTACAGGGCTCTCTACCGGTCCCCATCTCGACTACCGGGTCATGAGGGGTAGAAGGTCCCTCAACCCCCAAAAGCAGGTCTTTATTCCTGGCTACCCCATCGCCAAGGCCGAACGGGGGAGATTTCTCCAGCTGAGAGACGGTCTCCTCAAGAGGCTGGAAGCGGGGGTTTAAGCCTGAGGGTAACGGGCCCACCTTTTAGGATCTCAAGAAGGATTCTACTTTCCCATTCCCCAGTTCCAACCATATGTTAAAAAACATTTTTGGTCGCATTTATTTTGGAGGCCTTGATCCTGCAGGATCGGTCCAGAGGCCCTCAGGTTGTGCCCTGATTGACGATGCTCTCCGAGTGGTTGGGGTGGCACGCCTTTTCACCGACAAAGAGATCCTGGCCTTCTTTAGTGGCTATAAGGAGAACCTGGCCTACCTGGGTCTGGACGGGCCCTGCGGACTGCCTCAGGGGCTGGGCCTCTGCTGCTTCGACCCTGAGGTCAGGGATTGCCCTTGCCGGCAGACCTCAGGGGAGAAGGGCCGGATTGCCGAAATGGAGCTGGCGCGAAGGGGGATTGGCTGCTTCTTTACCACTAAGAAGGCCTTCGCCAAGGCCTGGGTCCGACGGAGCCTGGAATTTTATCGGATGCTCACTGATAAGGGCTTCCGCATCTTGGAGATTTATCCTTATGGGGCTAAGAGGCGGCTCTTCTCGGGGAAAATGCCCAAGAAGGTCACTCGCCTCGGGAGGGAGGTCCTACAGCGGGGGCTCCGCCGCCTGGGCCTTCGATTTCCAGGGAGAGAAATCCTCTCCCACCACGAACTGGATGCCCTCCTGGGGGCCTATACCTGCTACCTCCATAGTCGGGGCCTGACCGAAGAGGTTGGGGAAGAAGTAGAGGGGAGGATTGTGATCCCGGCCGCAGGCATCCCTGGTATTGGAAGGTGAGCCTATATGGGGGACCATGGCCAGGTCTTTTGGAGCGAAAGAAAGGCGCGCTGGTATAACCGGGCCTTGAAAGGGAGTGACTTCCCGGAGAAGGTGCTTCAAGTAATGAAGCCATACTTGGCGGATTGTCGCTCAGCCTTAGATATCGGGGCCGGTTGCGGTGCCCTGACCCTTCCACTGGCCAGGGAACTCCAGAAGGTTACCGCCCTGGAGCCTTCCCCTGGGATGCTCAAGGTCCTTCAAGAGGAGGCAGAAGACCAAGGCTTGAAGAACATCGAGGTCATCCAGGCCCCCTTCGGGAAGGTGGAGCTCGCACCCCACGACCTGGTTCTGGTGGCCCATGTCCCCGGCCTCTGGGAGGAACCCGAGAGGGTTATAGAGGAGCTGGAGCGGCTGGCGATGCGCTGGACCTTTTTGGTCCAGGCAGTGGGCCCTCAGCAGGACAAATTCTTCTTCAGGGAACTCTACCCCCTTGTCTTAGGGAGAGGATACTCCCCTAAACCCGATTACCTTCCCACATATGTGGCACTTCACAGTATGGGGATTTACGCCTCCATATCCATTGTGGAGTATGACTTCGACCAACCATTCGAGAGCCTTGAGGAGGCCGTGGACTTCTGGAAGGAGTACCTCCAACTGGAGACCCATGAATACGACGGCCTTTTGCACCGCTTCCTGAGTGAGCGGCTTTTCCTTAGGCCGGGTGGGTTGATCCACCGCCTCCATAAGAGGAGCGCCGTGATTTATTGGGCTTCCCGGGATCGGACTCAAAGGGAACCCTGGCACCGCATTGACAGTGGGCTTTTTTTATGGTAACTTATGGTCAAAAAGGCGTGAGTCCTGAGCTTATGAAGCCCGGGGCCACAATGGAAAGGGAGAAGGGATTCTATGCGCTTCGATAAATTAACCCTGAAGGCCCAGGAGGCCCTTTTGGATGCTCAGAAGGTCGCCGAGGGCCTGCGGCATCCCCAGATGGACCCAGAGCATCTCGCCCTAGCCCTCTTGGAGCAAACCGAGGGGGTGGCCCCCGCGGTCTTGGAGAAGGTAGGGGCAAATCCCAAACAGTTGATCCATGCTTTGCGGGAGGAACTGGAAAAGCTACCGCAGGTATATGGCCGTGGGCCGGGCCAGCTTTACATAGCACCCCGCTTGGAGAAGGTCTTCGCTGCTGCCGAGAAAGAAGCAGAGCGCCTCAAGGACGAATACGTGAGCACCGAGCACATGCTCATGGCCCTTGCCGAGGAGACGGAGGGGCCGGCAGGGAGACTCCTCCGCCAGGCAGGGGTAAATAGAGATCGCCTATATTCGGCCCTGGTGGATATCCGGGGAGGTCAGCGGGTGACCGATCAAACCCCTGAGGACAAATATCAAGCCCTAGCCCGCTATAGCCGCGATCTCACCGAGCTTGCCCGCAAGGGCAAGCTGGATCCGGTAATAGGCCGGGACGAGGAGATAAGGCGGGTGATCCAGGTCCTCTCTCGAAGGACAAAGAATAACCCAGTCCTCATCGGGGAACCAGGAGTGGGGAAAACGGCCATTGTAGAAGGCCTGGCCCAGCGGATTGTAAATGGCGATGTCCCCGAGACTTTGAAGAATAAGCGGTTGGTGGCTTTGGATCTCGGTGCCCTGGTGGCCGGAACCAAATACCGGGGGGAATTTGAAGACCGGCTGAAGGCGGTCCTCAAGGAGATCGAGGAGCGGCAAGGCCAGATCATCCTCTTCATTGATGAACTCCACACCCTGGTAGGGGCTGGGGCCGCCGAGGGCGCGGTGGACGCCTCTAACATGCTCAAGCCTGCCCTGGCCAGGGGGGAGCTCCGCTGCGTTGGGGCCACTACTCTGGGCGAATATCGGAAGCACGTGGAGAAAGACCCGGCCTTAGAGCGGCGCTTCCAGCCCATCCTGGTTGGGGAGCCCTCAGTAGAGGACACTATCTCCATCCTCCGGGGCCTCAAGGAGAAATACGAGATCCATCACGGGGTGCGTATCAAGGACTCGGCATTGCTGGCGGCGGCAGTCCTTTCCCACCGCTACATCTCCGATCGATTCCTCCCTGACAAGGCCATAGATTTGATTGACGAGGCCGCCTCTAAACTCCGGATCGAGATCGACAGTATGCCTACTGAGATTGACGAGATTGAGCGGAAGATAAGGCAGCACGAGGTGGAACGGGAGGCCTTAAAGAAGGAAGTCGACCCTGCCTCGGCGGAGCGCCTGAAGAGGCTGGAAGCCGAGCTGGCCAACCTTAATGAGGAAGGCGATCGCTTGAAGGCACGTTGGGGGCGGGAGAAGGAATGTATCCAGCGGATCCGGGGGATCAAGGAGAGGATCGAGGGGACAAGGCAGGAAGAGCAGAAGGCAGAACGGCTTGGCGATTTGGGTAAAGTGGCAGAACTCCGCTATGGAGTCATAGCCTCCCTGGAGCGAGAGCTAGCCGAGGAGAACCGGAAGCTTGAGGAGCTCCAGCGGGAGCACAAGATGCTCAAGGAAGAGGTGGACGAGGAGGACGTCGCCGAGGTGGTCTCCAAGTGGACAGGGGTTCCGGTGGCCAAGATGATGGAGGCCGAGACCCAGAAGCTCATCCGGATGGAGGAAAAGCTGAGGCAACGGGTAGTAGGTCAGGAAGAGGCCATTGCAGCAGTGGCCAATGCCATCCGTCGGGCCCGGTCAGGGCTGGCCGATCCCAATCGCCCCATAGGCTCTTTCATCTTCATGGGGCCCACGGGGGTAGGGAAGACTGAGCTCGCTAGGGCCCTGGCGGAGTTCCTCTTCGACGACGAGCGGGCCATGGTGCGCCTGGATATGAGCGAGTATATGGAAAAACACACTGTGTCTCGCCTTATCGGGGCCCCACCTGGATACGTAGGTTACGAGGAAGGGGGTCAGCTCACCGAAGCGGTCCGGCGCCGCCCTTACTCGGTGATCCTCCTTGACGAGATCGAGAAGGCCCATTTTGATGTCTTTAATATCCTGCTCCAGATTTTGGATGACGGCAGGCTAACCGATGGCCACGGAAGGACGGTGGACTTCAAGAATGCCCTCATTATTATGACCTCTAACATCGGTAGCCCATGGATCCAGGAACTAGGTGGCCGGGATGAGGCCGAGATGCGGCGCCGGATTATGGAGGCCCTCCAGGCCCACTTCCGCCCGGAGTTCCTGAATAGGGTAGACGAAGTGATCATCTTCCACGCCCTGGGGATGGAAGAAATAAGGGGGATCGTGGAAATCCAATTGAGTCACCTGAAGAAGAGGCTTTTGGATCGGAAGATTGAGGTGGGTCTTTCCGAGAAGGCCAAAGAGCTCTTGGCCCGGGAGGGCTTCGATCCTGCCTATGGGGCCCGGCCTTTAAAGCGTACTATCCAGCGGCTCATCCAGGACCCCCTGGCCCTCAAAGTCCTTCAGGGCGAGTTCCAGGAAGGGGATAAGGTCCTGGTGGACGTAGATGGAGGAGGGATCGTCTTTTCCCGGGCCTGACCTCTTGCAGGGGCCCGCTAGCGGGTTCCCCTTCCTGCCTGCCCAAAAAACTTTCGGCCCCAAGGGAGGCTTTGGGGAGGCGGACATGCCAGGCTATTTATCGCGGTTACGTTTTCTCTGCTTCCTTATCTTGGTAGGGACTGGCGCCCTTTTGCCTGGTCTGGCTCAAGCTGGATCCCTGGAGAGGGCCCTGGCTGGCTGGTCGCGGGTTATAGACCTGACCCATCCTGCGAAGTCATCCTTCGAAAGGGGTAATGAGGCATGGCGGCCGGAATCCGTGGTTACTCCGGGCAACCTCTACCCATTCGAGGCCCTCGGGACCCAAGTTGAGGCCCCTTTATCCCCGGAGAAGGGTGGGATCAGCGTTGATAAAATTCCTCTCCACCAGCTCTTCGGTCCGGCAGTAGTATTAAACATGGTCGATAGGGTGCAGGCTAACCCTGATTATGCCTTGACGGTGGAAGACCTCCTTGGTTGGGAGAGGAAGAACGGGAAGATCCCTCGAAAGGCTGTTGTCCTGATGCTTACTGGCTGGGGGAGGCGCTGGCCGGACACGGCCCGTTACCGAAACATGGACGAGAGGGGGGCGATGCAATTCCCGGGCTTCTCCAGGGATGCAGCAGAGTTCCTCCAGGATAAGCGGTGGATTAATGGGATAGGTATTGACACCCCGGGCTTAGATCCAGGGGCCTCCCCTAATCATCCTGTCCGTGAACTGATGATTCAGGGGAGAAAATACCAGCTCAAGAACCTGGCAAATCTAGACAAGCTTCCCTCTAAAGGAGCCAAGCTGATAGTGGCCCCTCTGCCCATAGAGGGAGGCTCAGGGGCCCCGGCTCGGGTGTTGGCGATACTACCTTAAAGTTC
>JACRGL010000054.1 GCA_016212365.1 Candidatus Methylomirabilota bacterium
ATGCCAATCAGGGTCATGGTCGCCAGGATATTCAGGTTAAGATGGATCGGGCCAAGATAAAGCATAAGAATCATTCCCTTACATCCTGAGAAGGCGCATCTCCTCTTCTCTGCCCAGCCTGCGCTCCACCAGGTAGAAGGCCGAGTTAATTCCAATGGCCAGGAGGGCAACCAGGATAATCACTACCAGGACCCTTTCCATATCGAAGGCAGCGCCAAAGGCCATGAGGAGGAATCCCAGGCCGCGCCTGGCCCCGAACATCTCCCCCAGGATTATCCCAAGGAAGGTCAGATTGAACCCGAGCCGGAGCCCGGTCATGATGGAGGGGAGGAAGAGGGGCCCGGCCCACTCAATCATGGCTTGCGCCCTTGCCCGCCTCTCTTCTCTCGATACCCCCTTCATCCGCAGGCCGAACTCGATGTTCTCGAGGGCCGTAAGCCAGGGAAAGGCGGAGTCCTCCTGGAAGACCATCCCCACCGCAGAATGAGGGCCTTTAACCTCTAAAATGGTCGCCATAATAGAATGCCTTCTCACATGTATCATCTACCTTTAACACGGCTGCATCCAGCGCAGTAAGGATCTTCTGGCGCTGGGCGGGATCGAACTCATGCCCATAGAAACGGAGGAAGAGAGACCTGCGAATCTCCTGGGGCCCGGCGTCGGGGTTTTGGGCCAGGATGGAGGCTCGCACCAGCCGTCTGGCGGCCTCATGCATGGAGCAACCCATCCTGAGGCGCTCCTCCCCGGAACGGGCCATGAGCATCTGGCGAAAGCGCTCGGCAATAGCAGGATGGGTGTCGCTCATCGGGTCATCTCTCGAAGGGTTTCCTCAAGACCCAGCCTGCCGGCCCACTCTTTCAGGTACTTTCTATCAAGGTCCTCGACATTGGCCAGGAGATTTCGGACATCGGCTAGTTGGATATCTGAGCGACTTTCTCGGGCCCAGACGAGCTTCGACAGAATCAGGTCCTCCGGGGAGACGAAAGCTACCTCGACATCCTCCACGGGCACTCGCCGGCGGCGGCGGAACTCCTCCTGGCGGTAGTCGGTATCCTTGCGGACAATGAAATCCACTTTGATAATAGTTCATAGCGATAGAACCCGTGATCATGTAGGGAATTCTGGCCCCATTCAGGCACCCTGTGACGATCTTCAAGACTCTCAGCTCCTCGCTCACATTACGCCTCGCCCCTCTGCCGTTGCCTTCCAAGAACTCCTGCACTTCTTTGATGATGGCTGCGATCTCGCGCTCCTTCTCCGAAACCCAGGGATATCTTGACCCACCACCCCGCCTCAGTCGAACATGAGGAGAAAATGTAGGAGCGGAAGGAGAAAGATTTCTCCCTGCTGACCGAAGTCCTCCCGCCGCTTAGTTACCATGATCCCCGGAATTGTCTTGAACCGCCGGAGGAAATTCCGGATGGGCCGAAGGTCTCTATCCGTGATGGTGTCCCGGTACTCCACCTCAAAAGGAATATACTTCCGCGGTCCGGTGTGAACAATGAAGTCCACCTCTTCGTCCCGCTCCCGGTAATAATCAATGCTCACAGTTCCATGCCATTTTCGGAGCGCGTTAAAAACCAGGTTCTCGGCGTAGAGACCCAGGGTCTCGGGATCGGTTTGCACGATGTCCTGGAGCCGGAGGACTGCATTCCGCAGGGCCAGATCCACTAAGTAGAATTTGACGCTCCCGCGGCGAACCCGGAGGGGGCTCTTTCGGAATTTTTCTACATGGGCAACGAGGTCGGTCATCTCCAGGAGGGGAATGTACTTTTCCACCTGCGCGGCCAGGATCCCCGTTTCCTCGGCGATCCGACTCAGATTGACCTCGCGGCCGGGCCGTTCGAGGAGGGAGATGTAGAATCGCTTCAGTTGTTCCGGCTTCCGGAATTCGGCGGCGAGAACCAAATCCTCGTAAATGACCTTCTTGACCTGGTTGTCGTAGAGGTAATCGATCTTTTGCTCCCAGGTGGGCAGGGACCAGACCTCCGGAAACCCGCCCTCCCTGAGATAGTGTTCGAATGCTCCTTCGGCCCGCACCCACAGCCTGTCGCTGAGCGGCCGGATCGTCACGTGCCTGAGATCGAGATGCCTGGGGTCGCCCGCCAGCATCCCCATCACGGCTACGCCGTCCTTATACACCCTTTCTAGCTCCTCAAGGAGCTCCCCGTCATTCTGGAAGTGGTAGAGGAGGAACTCCCGGAAGGAAAAGGGGAGGAGGTGGTAATCCTTGACCCGGCCCAGCAGGCTCTCTCGGCTCTTCTTAAAAATTGGAGACGATGCGGACCCGGAGACGATGAGCCGGACCGGGTATCGTAGATCGTGATACTTCTTGAGGTAAAGCTCCCAACGCTCCAGGCGCTGGACTTCATCAAGCAGGAGGAACGCACGCCTTCGCCCGGCACGACGGCGCATTTCCAGCATGAGCTCTTCCATGAAGCGGTCACGCACGATGCTCGGGCGAAAGAGGGCGGGGTCGTCCAGGGAATAATAGACCAAGAGTTCGGGCTCATCCCCTTGACGCAGGTGGTGCCGGACGATCTGACGGAGCAGGGTGCTCTTCCCCACCCGGCGCGGCCCGGTGACCGAGAGGATCTGGGGAAGCTCGTGGAGGTCTCGGATCAGGTCCTGAAACACCGGGCGAGTGAACTCCGGAACCTCCAGGAGTCCCTTCTCTCCCTGTTCAAACCAGGGGTTGTAGGGCCGTAAAAGTGCTGCAATATCCATGGGTTTTAGTGAAATCCAAGTTTTCTACATTATAATATAGAAAATTTTCACCCCTTAGGCAACTCCCTTTTTTCCACCCATAGGATAGCCAAGCGGAAAAAAAATAGCACGTATACCCTAAAAGTCAAGGGCTTTGAATTATCCAATTGACTTTGGCCTGGGAAAGGGTTATTAAAATAAACTGAGTAGAGGGTGCCGCCATGGAGGAGAATTACAAAATTCTGGTTGCCGACGACGATCCCGCTACGTTG
>JACRGL010000052.1 GCA_016212365.1 Candidatus Methylomirabilota bacterium
CGTTTTTGGAGGGACATGGGCTACGCCGTGGGCGCCGGCTTCGCGGGAATTTTGGCAGACATCTTTGGCATGTCCTTTTCCATCAATGCTGTCGGATGGCTCACCTTCACTTCAGGAGTTTTAGTGACTTTCAGAATGTATGAGACGCACAGGAGACCGAAAAAGTAACATTCTTCTGAACAGGATGTACGAGACCCTTCCTGGCAAGAAGAAAGTATAAAAGGCTCATGTTTAGGGCTTTCGGGCCCTGATATGGGCGATGAAAGTATAAGGAGACTTCGTCCTCTCGTTCTTTGTCCTGGTGATTACATTGATCTCGGTGAATCCCGCTCTTTCCATTACGGCCAGAAAGGACCTTTCCGGCAAGGCACCAGCGATTCACTTGAACCAATCCTCGATAGTTTTAACCTCCGAAGATAATTCCTTCTCCAATACGATCTCGCAGATTATAGCCCTCCCCCTTGGCTTAAGGACCCGAAAGACCTCCCGGAAGATGGCCCCTTTATCCAGGGAGAGGTTGAAGATCCCATTCACCAAAACTGCGTCCACAGAGGCTTCTTCGAAGGGCATGGCCTCGGCATAGCCCTCTCGAAACTCCACCTGGCTCAGACCGAGTTCTTGGACGTTTCTCCTCGCCTTTTTTAGCATATCGCCGGCCATCTCGAGGCCGATGACCTTCCCCGTGGGTCCCACCTTTTCTGCAGCGAGGACGGCGTCCAGGCCGGCGCCTGATCCCAGGTCGAGAACGACCTCCCCTGGAGTCAGGTCCGCGAAGGATACGGGGCAGCCAATCCCTGCAAAAGACTCAGTAAGGGACTCAGGGAGGCTATCCAGCTTCCCCTCAGGATAGCCGCAACTTTTGGCAAACTCCTTACCCACCGGAAAGGGGAAAGGGCCTTGGGAGGTGGAGGCTACTTCCCCGTATTTTCTCTTCACTGCCTCCCGGATCTCCTCAGGGCTCATGTCTTGGACGAATTTTTTGCCCATGGATTATGCCCTCCTTTTTCAGAGGGCCTAAAGGTATTTTGAAAGAGATTATACCACGCCCATTTGAATCTCAAAAATCCTTTCTTACTACCCCCTGGCATGCTAAAATTTAAAATATCGATGCTAAAAATGAATGTCGGAGGTTGTCTTGAGAGACCGAGAAATCCGGAAAGTAATCCACATCCTTCGAAGGGAGGTTTCCGTGTGGGAGGTGCCAATAGTGACTACAGTGGCAGAGGCCTCCCGCGACCCCTTTAAAATCCTTATTTCCTGCCTTCTCAGCCTCCGCACCCAGGACGTGACAACAGGGGCTGCCGCTGAAAGGCTCTTCCGCCTGGCAGGAAGCCCAGAGGAGATGGTGAAACTCAAGGCCTCCCAGATCGAGAAGGCTATATATCCTGTGGGTTTCTATCGAACCAAGGCGAAGGCCATTCTTGGGATATGCCGGGACCTGATAGAGAAATACCAGGGGAGGGTCCCTGATGAGATAGATGAGCTCCTCAAGCTGAAAGGGGTGGGGAGGAAGACGGCCAACCTGGTGGTTACCCTGGGCTATGGAAAGCCCGGAATATGCGTGGATACCCATGTCCACCGAATCTCAAACCGCTGGGGGTATGTAAAGACTAAAACCCCGGAAGAGACGGAGTTTAGCCTCAGGAAGAAGCTACCATCCGAATACTGGATCGAATACAATGACCTTCTGGTATCATTCGGGCAGAATGTATGCCGTCCCCTCTCCCCAAAGTGCAGTGGATGCCCTGTGGAGGGTTACTGCGACAAGGTTGGAGTTGGAAAGAGGCGTTAGCCCTTGATACTACGAGAGCCCCAGAAGCGTCTTACCGATATTCCCCTTTAGCATCTCCGCCGTCATAAAATGGAGGGTAATTCCTCTGGCGTCCCGGAAGTAGCGTTCTATTGGGAGGTCCTTTGTGTATCCATGGCCCCCGTGGACCTGTAAGGCCTTGTTGGTTACGGCTACGGCCATCTCAGTTGTGACCAGCTTTGCCCTGAAGGCATCAAGGGCAGACCCGATGGCCGCCTTATCCCACTTAAAGGCAACCGTGTATAAGAGGGAACGGGCAGCCTCTACATCAGCGCTCATTTCCGCTATTAAAAATTGGATCGCCTGGTGGACGCCGATGGGCTGTCCAGAGATGGTCCGATCCTTTGCGTGCCTTATGGAGGCCTCCAGGGCTGCCTGGGCGATCCCCAAGGAGACAGCCCCTGCCCCAAGCATGGCGAAGGCCGCAATTGAAACCGTTAATGGGAGTCCCTTCCCTTCCTCCCCTAAAAGGTTTTCCCTAGGGACACGGCAGTCCTGGAATATCAGTTCACGGCTTGATACCCCGTTCAGGCCCAGGCGGGAATCTACCTTGCCGAAAGAGAAGCCGGGAGTGCCCCTTTCCAGGATTAACATAGAAATCCCTTGGGCCCCTTTAGACGGGTCTGTGCGCACCAATACCAAATAGACCTCGGCCTCCCCACCATTGGTGTTAAAAATCTTTGAGCCGTTTACAATGTAATGGTCTCCAACCAGGGTCGCGCTGGTTTCAATGGCCGCCGCTATAACCCCGGAATTCCCTTCATGGACAGCGAAAGAGCCCAGCTTCTCGCCTCTGGCCAGGGGAGGGAGATACTTCTCCTTTTGGGTCTCAGTCCCAGCGATCAGAATCCCTCGGGATGCCGCTGCATGGGCCACTGTAGAAAAGGCAGTGGAGGCACAGGCCTTCCCTAATTCCTCTGTGACCAATACAAAAGAGAGGGCATCGGTCCCACCCCCTCCATACTCAAGGGGTATGAAGGTCCCTAAGAGCCCAGCCTCGGCCAGTTTTTTAATCCCAGGCCAGGGGAAGGACAAATCCCTGTCCAGCTCGGCGGCATTAGGGGCGAGTTCTTGACTGGCTATTTTTCTCGCGGTCTCCTGGATGAGCCTCTGCTCACTGGTGAGAAAAAAATCCATGGTATCCTCCTTGAACCCTTGAGGCCAGAGGCGAGGGTAATCCCCGCCTCTGGGAAAGTCTTACTTCTTGAGGGACTTGAGCCGTTCTTCCGCCCCGGTCAACTCCTTCTTCAGCTCCTCTATATAACTCTCCAGCATTTCCCTCTCCTCGGCTGAAGAGATATAGCGCCTGCGGAAGAAAACGCCTCCACAACAGCCGCAACCACAGATGCACCCCCAAGGATGGTGCCTGTGCCCTGGCATTTCATAAGGATGACACATGGCGTCCTCACCTCCCTTCTTCCATAGGATTTAATTAAGTCTATGCACAATTTCTTATATAATAATCAAAATAAAAAATGATGCCCATTGTTTTGACTATTGGAGGACCATGTATTAGCCCGGACTACCGGATTTATCCTATGGAAATGAGGGGTCTTTTTCAGCCCTGAGAGGCCCCTTGCCTTTCTAAGTCCTTTATCATCTTCTCCACCCGCCGCAATTCCCTCTGTAACCTTCTTTTATAATCCTCCAGAGTCCTTCTCGACGCCCCGGATTGGGGGACCTCCCAGGAAGGGTAACCTTCCTCCCTGCAGCCACACCTGCAGACCTCCTCTAGCTCCCTCCGATATCTCTCCAGATTCTCCTCATTTAGAGAGTAGTGGATCCAGTAGCCCCTCCTCTCATCCCTCACCAATCCAGCGGCTTTCATGATACGGAGGTGCTGGGAGACGGCTGATTGGGTAATCCCCAGGTTATCGGCCAGGGCGTTGACGCAGAGACACCCTTTCTCCTTTAGTAGCTGGATGATCCTGATCCTGGTATCTACCGATAAGACTTTGAATCGCTCAGCCGTCGCCTTCATGGGAATTCGCTGCCTCTAAAATAATTTAGTATTTTAGTATTCTCTTATATAATATACCCCCAATATCCTGTCAAGTTTTTTTTCGCATTTCCGAAAAATAGACATTGGCATCCACGATGTCCCCCTCTCCCTCGATGGGAGAGGGTCGGGGTGAGGGTGAATGGTCATCATTTGGTCCCCCTCCCATCAATCCCCTCCCGCCAGGGGAGGGGTCCGCCTGAGGCGGACTGGGGGTTGCACTTTTCAATGTCTGGTTTATTGTTGTCAAGTTTTTTTAATTTTCCTTGACATGGGAAATTTAATTTGATAGTTGTTCAATTGTCAAATTAAATTGGGAGACCCGATGGTTAGAAGGTCAAAACATCCCGAGGTCTGCGAGGTCTTTTCCTTTGACCAAGATAAGGTCCAGAGGTTAAAGGGAGAGATCGGGGTGATGGACGGGCTCTCTGAGGTCTTCAAGGTCCTCGGAGACGAGGCCCGGACAAAGATTCTGTTTGCCCTTTCCCAGGAGGAGCTTTGTGTATGTGACATAGCCAATATCCTGGGCCTTAGTGTTTCCACTGTTTCCCATCATCTCCGCCTCCTGAGGGGATTCAGGCTGGTTAAGCACCGGAGGGTGGGGAGGATGGTCTTTTACTCCTTAGACGATCAGCATATCGTGAATCTCATCCATGAGTGCCTGGAACACATTAAGGAGAGGAGGTAAGAACGGATGTCTCATGCCTTCATAAGCCTCCTCCTGGGTGCAGTCATCATTTCTGTCCTCCATGCTTCGCTGCCCAATCATTGGCTTCCCTTCGTCCTTATAGGGAAGGCCCAGGGGTGGTCCAGGGGGAAGGTCTTATCCATTGTTGCCCTGGCTGGAACGGCCCATGTGGGAACTACAGTAGGCCTGGGTTTCCTGGTAGCCTGGATCGGCCTGGGAATTTTGAAGACGGTAGAAAGGCTGGCCGATCCCTTATCAGGGGGTATCCTAGTCCTGATTGGGGGGACTTACATGCTTTTAGACCTTAAGGGGAAAACAAGCGTTAGTAATAAAAACTCCTTTAAGGGCACTCATTTATCCGATAGGGCGGCTATGGCCTCCCTCTTGGCCATGCTCACCTTTTCCCCTTGCGAGGCCGTCCTTCCCGTCTTTTTCGCTGCAAGCCCCTTTGGTTGGAAGGCCCTTTTCCTCCTTTCCTCTATAATGGCGGCTGCCACAGTGACCGGTATGGTTTTTTTAACAGGCATGGCTGAGACTGGCATTTCGAGGCTCAAGTTTTCTTTCCTGGAGAGGCACGAGAAGGCCTTTTTCGGCCTGGTGATGGCCCTTTTAGGAGGCGCGGTAATCCTCCTTTACTAAGGAGGCTATATGGAGAAGCATAAAATGGCGAGACAGGAATACGGATTAGATGAAATAGAAAGGGAGTCGGGGAAGTCCGTCCTTTTAAATATAGAAGACATGTGCTGTCCTGATGAAGCAGAACTCCTGGAAAAGAAGCTTAAAGGCTTAAATGGCATCAGGGATTTTGAGATTAATTTAATGAGCCAGAAGGTGAGGGTTGATTATGACCCAGCCCTTGTCTCGATTCAGGAGGTCATAAAGAGTATAGCGGAGACAGGGATGAGGGCCCGCCTGGAAAGGGGCAAAGCAGAAAGGGGGAGGCCCTGGTACCTGGAGCCCAAGGTCATTTTCATTTCTATCTGCACCTTTCTTACCCTATCCACCCTCTTCCTGGAAAGGCTGGTCGGGTTCCCCCACCAGGTAGCAACGTATATCTATGGGATTGCCATTGTTATCGGGATTTACTACCCTGCTAGAATCGCCCTTTCCGCCCTCCGGGCTTGGACTTTTAACATCAATACCCTCTTGGTGGTGGCCACTGCCGGGGCCGTGACACTGGGGCTCTGGGACGAGGCGGCCGTCCTGGTCTTTGTCTACACCTGGGGGGCCATCCTGGAGGCCTACGCCGTGGACAGGTCCAGGGGCGCCCTGAGGGCCTTAATGGAGCTCTCCCCAAAGGAGGCCCTGGTCAAAAGGGAGGACCTCGAAATTGCTCTGCCGGTGGAAGAGATTCGAGTTGGGGATGTGATTATCATCAGGCCAGGGGAGAAGATCCCGATGGATGGCCGGGTGCTTGCCGGCACTTCATCAGTGGACCAGTCCCCGATTACAGGGGAATCCATGCCCGTGAGGAAGGCAGAGGGGAATGAGGTCTTTGCCGGAAGCCTGAACCAGCGTGGGTCTTTAGAGGTCACCGTGACTAAACCTTTCAAAGACACTACCCTGGCCAGGATCATCCACTCCGTGGAAGAGGCCCAGGCAAAAAAGACGAGGTATCAGCGGTTTGGGGAGCGGTTCGGCAAGATCTACACTCCGGCCATGTTTTCCCTGGCCCTGGCGGTAATGCTCTTTCCCCCCCTTATATTCGGGGGGCCCTGGCAACCATGGTTTTACAGGGGTCTGATTGTCTTTGTGGTATCTTGCTCC
>JACRGL010000003.1 GCA_016212365.1 Candidatus Methylomirabilota bacterium
ATCCTCTGGAGGTTCCAAAGGATTCTGGTGGCAGTTTCCTTCACATGGCCGACTTTGCTCAGGCCCTGGACCTTTCTTACTTCAATCCCAAGGCCTATGGAGAGACCTTCAACCTCTCCACCGTCTATGTGACTTGGGAAGAGATAGCCAGGATGGTAGTGGAGGTGACAGGCTCTTCCTCGGAGATCAAGGTCATTCCCAGGGAAGAGTGGAAGGGGAGCGCCTTTTTGGCGGATCCCTGGGCACTGGACGACCACCGGGCCCGGGAGATACTGGGATACCGACCAGGGCAGGAGGAGCCGGAAGCCAAGACCTCTCTGAAGGCGGCCATAGCCCACTGTTGGAAGGCCATGGGGAAAGGCTAGGGTGAAGGTTGAGGGAGATTCGGCGCAGATACCCAAGGCAGCCCATTTTAGCGGTAGGGGCTGTGGTAGTGAAGGATGGCCGGGTCCTTTTGGCCCGGCGGGGGAAGCCACCTAGCTATGGAAAGTGGAGCCTCCCTGGGGGGGCGGTCAGGTTAGGCGAAGGCCTTAAGGAGGCCGTGGCCCGGGAGGTCCGGGAGGAGTGCGGACTGGATATAGAGATAGGGGATGCCTTGGAGGTGGTGGAACGGATGGTCCGGGACAAGGAGGGCAGGTTCCAATACCACTATGTTATTATAGACTACTTGGCTTCATGGAAGGGGGGCGAGATAGCCACCTCCAGCGATGTTTCGGAGGCCAGATGGGTCTTGCCCGAAGACCTCCATCTTTACGATACAACCCAGGGGGCTGTTGAGATAATCCAGCGACTCCTGGAAAAGGCCTCTTCTTAATTTTTATTGTGGAAGACCCTTGATTTACGTTAGAAAAAGGAGCGTGCAAAATGGTAGAACTACTCAGAGAGAAAGGGAAGACCATGACTCAAATGCAGCGGGCATTGGCAGGGGATATTACCCCTGAGATGCGGTATGTGGCCGAGGCAGAAGGGGTAGATATGGAGGCTCTGAGGCAGAGGGTGGCGGAGGGGAAGGTGGTTATACCGGCCAATGTCCACCGCCGGCTTCCCAGGCCCTGCGGGATTGGCCTCGGGCTCACCACTAAGGTCAATGCCAATATTGGCACCTCCACTGACTATCCCGAACTGGAAGCGGAACTCGAGAAGCTCCAGGCGGCCATTGAGGCCGGGGCTGACACGGTCATGGATCTCTCCACCGGCGGTGATATAGGAAAGATCCGGAGGGCCATTTTAGATAACTGCCCCATCCCCTTGGGGACAGTGCCTATCTATCAGGCGGCTATCGAGGCAATAGAGAACAGGGGTAGCATTGTGGAGATGACCGCCGATGACCTCTTCGGCGTTATAGATAGGCAGGCCGAAGAGGGGGTGGACTTCATGACCGTCCACTGCGGGGTGACCCAGGCCGCTATCCAGAGGCTCAAGCAGGAGGGGAGGGTGGCCGACGTCGTCTCCCGGGGTGGTTCCTTCTTGATTGGGTGGATTTTGCACCACCAGAGAGAGAACCCCTTATTTGAGTATTATGATAGGCTCTTAGAGATTGCCAGGAAGCACGATGTGACCCTTTCTCTGGGGGACGGTCTGCGCCCGGGCTGCCTGGCCGATGCCACAGACAGGGCCCAGGTGGAGGAACTCCTGACCATAGGGGAGCTGGTGGAAAGGGCCTGGCAGGCCGGGGTTCAAGTTATGGTGGAAGGACCTGGCCATGTTCCCCTGAACCAGATCGAGGCTAATGTCCTCCTGGAGAAGAGGATCTGCAAAGGGGCTCCCTTCTATGTCCTCGGGCCTCTCACCACTGATGTAGCTGCAGGCTACGACCATATCACCGGGGCCATAGGGGGGGCTATCGCCGCCGCCGCTGGAGCTGACTACCTCTGCTATGTCACCCCTGCAGAGCACCTGGCCCTGCCCACGGCCGAGGACGTGCGCCTGGGGGTTATCGGGACCAGGATTGCCGCCCATTCCGGGGATATAGCCAAGGGGATACCCAAGGCCTGGGAATGGGACCTGAAGATGTCCAAGGCCCGTAAGGCCCTGGACTGGGAGGCCCAGATCCGGCTTGCCCTAGATCCCAAGCGGGCAGGGGAGGTCCGGGCCAACCGGGGTGTCTCTGCCAGCTCTGCCAGCGAAGCCTGCACCATGTGCGGAAAATACTGCGCTATGGATCTGGTGGCGGACTACTTTGGCACCCAGATGGAGCGGTGTTAAAAGATGCGGGTCATTGTAGATGGCTATAACCTCATCCGCCAGTCCCCTTCCCTGAGCCAATTGGATCGCCAGGACATGGCGGCCGGGCGACATCGGCTTATAGAACATCTGGCCCAGTATCAGCGAATAAAGGGACACCAGATTACCGTCGTCTTTGATGGGTGGGAGTTGGGTGGACTGGCCCAGGGACAGGAGAGGGTGAGGGGAATCTCGGTCATCTTTTCCCGCAAAGGGGAGCGGGCGGATGAGGTCATCAAGCGTATGGCTACCCAGGGTGTGGTGGTGGTCACCTCCGATCGGGATTTAAGGGATTTCGTGGAGCGAGCAGGGGCGACCACCATTGGGTCTGAGGATTTTGAGTCCAGGCTAGAACTAGCCATCATGGCTGATTTGAAGGGTTTAGAAGAGGAAGAAGAGGACCCTGTCAGATGCAAAGGCCTGGCCAGGAGGCTTCCCAAAGCCCGGCGAAGGCGTGAGGCCCAGCTAAGAAAGCTCTAATTGATGAGAAAGACACAATGGAAAAGAGGGTCATTGATCTGAGGAGTGATACGCTCACCCAGCCTACCGAGGAGATGCGCGAGGCCATGCGGAATGCGGTGGTGGGGGACGACGTCTGGGGTGAGGACCCCACCGTGAAGCGCCTGGAGGAAATGGCCGCTGAGAGGCTGGGGAAGGAGGCCGCCCTATTCGTGGCCTCAGGCACCATGGGAAACCAGGTGGCCCTCATGACCCACTGCTCCCGGGGGGATGAGGTGATCATGGAGGAGGGCTGCCATATCTATAATTACGAGGTGGCCGCCGCTTCTGTTATTTCCGGGCTTCAGGCCCGGCCCCTCAAGGGGAATTACGGTATCCTGGATCCCGGGGATGTGAAGCGGGCCATCCGTCCTCCTGACATTCACCATCCCCGGACGGGCCTCATCTGCCTGGAGAACAGCCACAACCGGGCAGGGGGGACCGTCTATCCCTTAGAGGTTACCCGGGAGATCGGTAGGATAGCGAGAGAGGCAGGGTTACCCATTCATCTGGATGGGGCCCGGATCTTCAATGCCGCCATCGCCCTGGTGTTAGAGGCCAGGGAACTGGCCCAGGATGCCGATTCTGTGATGTTCTGCCTCTCTAAGGGCCTAGCAGCTCCAGTAGGTTCTCTCCTATTAGGAAACCGGGATTTTATTTATAGGGCCCGCCGTAACCGGAAGATGCTGGGTGGAGGGATGCGCCAGGTAGGGATTCTTGCGGCAGCTGGAATTGTTGCCCTGGAGAAGATGGTGGATCGCCTCTCCGAGGACAACGCCAACGCCCGGGCCCTGGCGGAGGGGATAGCCCATATTCCTGGCATACACCTAGACCTCCAGGCCGTGCAGACTAACATAGTCATCTTCTCCGTCCAATCCCCAAAGATGAGTGCTCCCAGCCTGGTCAAGGAGCTAGCCAGTGAGGGCATCAAGGTCCATCTCATCTCGGCGAATTCCATCCGGATGGTGACCCACAAGGACGTGGATCGGGAGGACGTCGAGCGGACCATTGAGGCTATTACCACTAATATGGGCAGGTAAGGAGGTTCTGGGAATATTTGGCATAAAGAAGCGGAGAATCGACGAAGGAAAGCAAAAAGAAAAAGGCCTCCTTCAGGAGGCCTGGATAATCGCTATAAAAAGACCCATGAAGGGGATATATAATCCCCCTCATTTTGTAATCTATGAACCCCTTGCCTAAGATGCCAGCCGCTTCGTCTCCGGGTTACTTTACCGCGTCCTTTAGCTCTTTACCAGCCTTGAACTTAGGCACCTTGGTAGCCGGGATCTTTATAGGTTTGCCCGTCTGAGGATTGCGGCCATTTCTGGCGGCCCGCTTGGCAACGGAGAAAGAGCCGAACCCCACGAGGGTCACTCTCTTCCCCTTCTTGAGGGATTCTTTAATCCCCCCCAAGAGGGCGCCAAGGGCCCTTTCGGCCGATTTCTTAGTGACACCGGAGGCCCTGGCCATCTTGTCCACAAGCTCTGCCTTCGTCATATACCCCTCCTTTGCTTAAAGGGTTACTAATACCGCTCTGACGCTCCCTATACCAAACCTAAATCAGGCTGTCAAGAGAAAAATTAGACCTGGGGGCGAGAAAATTAGGCAGGACCTAAGACGGGAGACATAACCCTAAAAAAATTAAGGCAAAAAGCCCTTCCGGACCTACTCCAATTTAATCATTTCCACAAAGAAGCCACAGGCAATAAATAGATACAGTTTACCCTTAATCCCCTTGGGTCTTTCCTTTCCGCCACCTCTCCAGCCTCTTTCTGATCTCGGCCTCGAAGCCCCGGTCGCTGGGTTTATAGTAGATACGGCCTTTCAGGTCCTCGGGAAAGTATTCCTGCTCCACGTAGGCTTCGGGAAACTCATGGGCATACTTATAGCCCTCGCCATAGCCCAGTTCCTTCATGAGGGGAGTAGGGGCATTACGGATATGCAAAGGGGGTGGAAGGGCCGGGGCCTCTTCCACGTCCCTGGCCGCATCCGAAAAGGCTGTGTAGACCGAATTGGACTTAGGGGCTGTGGCCAAATAGACCGCGCACTGGGCCAGGGCAAGCTCCCCTTCCGGGGAACCCAGGAAGTGGTATGCCTCCTTGGCGGCCACAGCCACTGATAGGGCCTGGGGATCGGCGTTTCCTACATCTTCGGAGGCGAAGCGGATGAGACGTCTGGCAATATAAAGAGGGTCTTCCCCTGCATGGAGCATCCGGGCCAGCCAGTAAAGGGCAGCATCAGGGTCGCTCCCCCTGAGGCTCTTATGGAGGGCGGAGATAAGGTTATAGTGCTCTTCCCCGTCCTTGTCGTAAAGGAGGGAGCGGCGCTGGGCGGCGTCCTCGGCGATGGCCAGGGTGACAAGGCGATATCCCTCCGTGTCCGGGGTTATAGTCATGGCAGCAAGCTCCAGGATATTCAATGCCACCCTGGCATCCCCATTGGCGGTCCTTACCATATGGGCAATGGCCTCTGGCTCCACCCTTACCTTAAAGGGACCCAGGCCCCTCTCATTATCCTGAATGGCCCTATCCAGGATGGTCCTGACTTCCCCTTCTTTTAAGGGATTGAGGACAAAGACCCGGGTCCTGGAGAGGAGAGGCCCAATGACCTCGAAGGAAGGATTCTCGGTAGTAGCCCCGATGAGAATAATGGTCCCCTTCTCCACGTGGGGAAGGAAGGCGTCCTGCTGGGCCTTGTTGAAGCGATGGATCTCATCAATGAAGAGAATGGTCCTCCTGTCCCTATGCCTTTCGGCCTTGGCCTCCTTGATTACCTCCCTTATCTCCTTTATGGTGGCGGTGACGGCGGAGAAAGGGGTGAAGTGGGAGTGGGTGGCCTGGGCTATTACATAGGCCAGGGTTGTCTTCCCTGAGCCCGGTGGCCCCCAGAAGATAATGGAATGGAACTCGTCGGCTTCAATGGCGCGACGCAGTAGCCTTCCAGGCCCAACGAGGTGGGTTTGTCCTACGAATTCGTCCAGGGTTCGAGGGCGTATGCGGTCTGCTAAAGGGGAGGGTCTTTCGGACCGGCCCAGTTCTGATGCACTGAATAACTCTAAGGATTTCACCCTACTCATTTAGAAAAATTATACACGGATTTGTGTCCTTTGGCTACCCCTTTTCGCTAAGTATCCTTTATTTCTTTCCTATTTCTTTCCGCCAGCCATTCTGGAACTCTCAGGGAGGCGGCGCAGGAGGAGCATAGCTAGAGGGCCGGCCATGGCCGGGAGACCGAGGGCGGTAAAGGCCCAGCCCCAAATAGTCACAGAGGCGACGTCGCGGGCACCCCCATTGGTAAGGTCAAGGATCAGACCGAAGGCAGCAGGGGAGACCGATGCGGCGGTAAAACCCACCAGGGACTGGAGGGCCATGGCCGCTCCCACATACCGGGCTGCAACAAGCTCCGTTAGGGCAGTGGAAAAGGCAGGGGATTCGGCCACTACGAAGAACCCATAAATTAAGGCGAAGGCAACGACTCCGACCAATGATGACCCAAAGAGCCAGCCAATAGTAAAGGAGCAAAGGATGGAAAGGCTCATCATGAGGATTACCGTTCGTGTTCGTCCTATGCGATCCGAGATAAAGCCAGCCACTCCCGTGGCTAGACCCCCTATTCCCACTACCAAGGCCGAGAGATTGGCCCCTATCCCCGCCGCCTGGACCATCCCATAGCCCATCTTCATAACACAGGCCGTTAAAAAGGGGGCCATCCAGCCCCGCATCCCATACATCTCCCACATATGGGCCGCATAGCCAGCGATTATCAAAAGCGCAGGCTTGTTCCTTAAGACCTCCCGTTGGAGCCCCTTTTCCGCGGGTGGTCCACTAACAGTCGTTGTCACCTCCTTAAGGATGAGAGAGGCTATGCCAGTACCTATTAGTGCACCAAGGGCCGTAGCCATGACTGCCAGGCGCCAGCCAGCAAAGGAGGCCACTAAGCCACTCACCGAGAGGGATAGGGCTGCCCCCAGAACCATGGAACCCACATAGAGCCCCACAGCCCTCCCCCGCACTGTGGCCCCAAAGCGCTCCGCCACCAGCTTGAGTCCGGGCATGTAAGTGCCCCCCATCCCCAGTCCGGCCAATCCCCGCAGGACAAGGGCTGAAGTGGATCCACCCGCAAAGAGGGCGAATAGGGCATTGGCCATGACTGACCAAAGGGCAGAGAGGAGGAAGATGTATTTGGCGCTATATCGGTCGGCCAGGAAGCTAAGGAAAACGGCGGAGAAGATATAGCCCACCTGGTAGGCAGAGAAGATGGCCCCGGCAGTAGCATTTGAGATTTTCCATTCCCGCTGGAGGAGGGGCAACACGGCGGAGTAATTCAGAAAAACAAGCATGATGAAAACCTGGGAAAGGCAAATGCCCAGAAGCCAGCGGTAGTGCTTTTCTGATATGGGAGACGTCTTTTGCCCTTGGGAGACGACTTCTTTCATCGGGAAGGTTTCCTAGGCAGCAGAAGTAGCTCCCATTTGATTACGTGCCCTACCTGAATGCCCCGCCGGCGGAAAAAGCCGCG
>JACRGL010000055.1 GCA_016212365.1 Candidatus Methylomirabilota bacterium
ACTCCCCCTTTCGTTAGCACCACCGCCCGTTCAATAATGTTCTCCAGCTCTCGCACGTTGCCCGGCCAGGGGTATTCTAGCAGGAGGTCCATGGCCTCTTGGGAGAAGCCATCGATTGCCTTGTTGTTCTTCCTGGAGTAGGTGAGGAGGAAATGCTGAGCCAAGAGGGGTATATCCTCCTGCCGTTCCCGGAGGGGCGGCAGGTTAATGGTGATAACATTCAGTCGGTAATAGAGATCCCCCCGGAATCGCTTCTCCTTCACTGCCTGAGTGAGATTTGTGTTGGTGGCGGCCACCAGGCGGACGTCCACCTTGAGGGTCTTAGTTCCCCCGAGCCGCTCAAATTCACCCTCCTGAAGGACCCGGAGGAGCTTGGCCTGAGTGGCAAGGCTAAGGTCACCGACTTCGTCCAGGAAGAGGGTCCCCCCGTGGGCCAGCTCAAAACGCCCCTCCTTTCGGGCTGCCGCCCCCGTGAATGCCCCTTTCTCATAACCAAAGAGCTCCGATTCCAGCAGGGTCTCAGGCAGGGCCGCGCAGTTCACCTTTATGAAGGTCCTGTCCCTACGAGGACTCCCTAAGTGAATAGCGTTGGCGATTAGTTCCTTCCCGGTGCCGCTCTCCCCCTGGAGAAGAATTGTAGCCGAGCTGGGTGCGACCTGCTCCACCAGCTCCAAGACCTGCCGCATGGCAGGGCTCGTGCCGATGATCCTCCCTTGCCTCTGAATCTCCTCGAGCCGCCTTTCGAGCGCCCTTTTCTCCAAGACCAGAGATTGTTTCTCTAAGGCCTTCTGGATAGTCTTGAGGAGATTTACCCGCTGGAATGGCTTGGTGATGAAATCATAGGCCCCTTCCTTCATGGCCTCCACGGCGTCCTCAATGGTCCCGTGACCGGTAACCACGATCACCTCTACCTCCGGGACAAGGGCCTTGGCTACCCGTAGCAGGTCGAGGCCTGAGAGTCGGGCCATCTTTAGGTCAGCCAGGATGACATTTATCTTTCCCTGGCGGAGGAGATCCAGACCGGCCTGGCCATCTTCGGCCAATAGGACATCATAACCTTCCTTGGTCAATACCCTGGCCAGGGCATCCCTTAGACCCTTATCGTCATCGACCACTAAAATGACATCCTTCTCAGGCATAAAGCTGGGCTTCCCCCTTAGGGATGGAGATAATGAAGGTCGCACCTTGGCCTGGAACACTCTGACAAGTCAATGTTCCCCCGTGATCATGGATGATCTGCCTTGCGATGGTCAGGCCCAGCCCGGTACCATGGTCTTTGGTGGTATAAAAGGGGTCGAAGACCCTTCCCAGAAAACCCTCCTCGATCCCCGCCCCGGTATCGGTAACAGTTACCCGCACCTGGCCATCCCGGTAGCAGGTCCCTACAACCAATTCCCCACCGGAGGGCATCGCCTCAAAGGCGTTCTTGATTAAGTTCAGAACCGCCTGGCGCAACAGGGCCCGATCGAACCTAAGAGGTGGTAGGTTCGGGCTAAAGGTCCGCGTGATAGAGATCTGGCGTTGTGAGGCCTCACCTTTGATGAAATCCAAGAGCTCTTCGAGCATCTCGTTCACAGAATCGTCCTCGGGTTTCGGCCTGGGTAGCCGTGCGAAGCGGAGGTACTCCTCCGTCACTCCTCCGAGGGCCTCCACTTCTGTCTTGATGGAAGCCAGGATTTCTGCTGCTTCCGCCATGAAGGGCCCTGGGCATGCCCGGATGACGTCCTCCAGCATTTCAGCATTCAGGCTAATGGAGCTCAACGGATTGCGGACTTCATGGGCAACCTTGGCCGACATTTTTCCGATGGTGGCCATCCTCTCCGAGTGAATCAGGCGCTGCTGGGCCTCCCTCAGGCGATTTAAGGCCTCCTCCAGCTCCCGGTTGAGCCGCTCTGCTTCAGCCTTTGCTTTCCTCTCGCGATCGGCCATGAATCCAAGGGATACCCCCAGTAAGCCGAAGAGGGCAATCCTAGCCGCCAGGTGAGTCCAGTGTAGCGCACTCTGTGGAGCCAGGAAGTAGGCAAACAGGTATAGGATCCCCGAGGCGGATGCTGCTGTCAATCCAACCCGGGCCCCGAAATGGTATGCATTCAATGCAATCAGCAGATAGAAGAGGAGGTAAAAATGACTCTCAAAGCCCCCGGTAAACCAAATCAGAACAAAGACGAAGGCCAAATCGAAGGAGAGGGTAAGAAGGAAGAGCCTCCGGGCCTTTTCCGGCTTAAGGTAAAGGGAGAGATACAAGAGACCCTTGTAGCCGATGAAGGCGGCTATAAGGGGGAAGAGATGCTCCCTATGCTCCGGCCGAAGGGGGACGAGAAAGAGGGCCACCACTCCCCCGGCCAAGGCTAGGGTCCTGAGGACAGCAAAAGTCACTTCGTCCGGGGTAAGCCTGCCTTTGATCGAGAAGCCATGAGAATCGAATTCCATCCCTTTCCTCACTTCTTTGACCCGGGTCTGGGTTAAAATATACACGATTCATCCCCTCAGCGCAACCAGAGTCGAAGGTCGGTATCTTCCCAAAAAATAGGGGTGGCCTCCGGGCCTCTCCCAGAAACCACCCCTGCCTAAATTTTGACTCGGGTACGATCTAAATAAAACCAAATATGGAATTTAACATTATGTTAAAATTCAAAATTGGTCGCATTTAGTCAAGATTATTTCCTATAGCCTTCCTCCATATCAAGGCCTTTTCGGCCACAGCCAGGATCTCATTCCTTTTTATGGGCTTGTTGAGGTATTCAAAAACCCCACCCCTCATGGCTTCGTGATATGAGATGTAATCCCCATAAGCGGTAACGATGATGACCATTGTTTGAGGGTTCAAAGCCTTTATCTCCTTCAACAATTGTAGTCCCCCTTTTCTGGGCATCCTTAGATCGGTAATGATTAGCTCGAAGGAATCCTTCGAAAGGATCTCCAGGGCCTCTTCCCCGTTCGTGGCCAAGGCCACCTTGTATCCCTCTTTAGAAAAGAGCTTGGCCAGCGCCTGCCTGTGCCCACGGTTATCATCGACTATTAGGAGGTTTGCCCTGGGCTCATCCTTCATTACCGACCATCCTCATGACTTATCCGTTAGCCCTTCTCTCAGGAAGTCGGCCCTGCTCAGGGCCCAGAGAGTAAACGATGATCGCTGCCTCGCCTATTACCGGGCATTTGTTCTCGCATATGCCGCAACCCACGCACTTCTCCTTATTAACGACCGGTCTCTTTTCTTCGTCCAGGTCTATTGCCTGATAGGAACACTGTTCATTACAGACCAAGCAAAGGATATTATCCGCCCACCTCATACAGCGGGTCTTATCAATGCGGGCAAGGCCGATCTGGATCTTTTGCTTCTCCTCAACGGTGACCTCACGGATAGCGGCAGTCGGGCAGACCTTGCCGCAGAGGTTACAGTACTGTTCGCAGTAGCCAATCCGCGAAACCAGGCGAGGGGTGTAGATCCCAGATAGACCTGCCTCCAAGAAGGTAGCCTGCAGTGCATTGTTGGGGCAGACCTTAAGGCATTCCCCACAGCCGATACAGAGGGAGACGAATCTATCCTCGGGAACTGAACCTGGGGGCCGGATCAAACGTTGGTTCAACTTTGCCGAGGAGGCCTGGAGGGGATTGGCTTTGAAGGCCACCGCTAAAAAGAGTCCCATGGCTGTAGATCCCATGAAATAGCGCCGGGAAAGGTTCAGGCCCCTGCTCCTACTCAAGGCTGGCACAAGAGGAGAGAAGGTCACCGCTTCTGGAGGGCAGTCCATGCAGCGGAGGCAGAGGATGCAGTCATCAGCGTTGTAGTTTCTGGGATCAGCAGAAACGGCACCCATGGGGCAGGCCTTCTGACAACGGCCGCAGTCATTGCAAGCTTTGGCCACAAATCTTTGGAAGAGCCGGAAGCGATTGGAAAGCGAGAGAAGGCTCCCCAACGGACATAGGTAGCGACACCAGAACCGGCGGCGGATGGCCCCTAAAATGAGGATCAGGGCAAAGAAGGCAAGTATCAAGAGATTTAACTTAAAGACGGGTTGAGCCAGATCGACGTTAACCCAACCATTGCCGGGAAAGAGGGCTTGAAACTTGGCCGATGCAGCATTGATCATGTAGACAGAGGATGGGAAGAAGACAACAACCAGAGTCCTGGTGATGAGGCTAATGGGGTCCATCAGGAAGAGGAACTGGACTGAGAAGAGGGAGGCGACAAGAACCACCACCAGTATATAGTGTTTGCTCTTCAAAGTCGGAATAGGGTTGGCCGCCGATCTCTTGGCCCTCCTGAAGAGGAGGTAATCCGACAGGTCAATGGCGCTCCCCAATGGGCAGAGCCAGCCACAGAAGAAGTTCCCGAAGATTATAATCAGGGCGAGGAGGATCAAGGCCGGGGCCATCTTCCAGACAAAGGCCTTCCCTGTAATGAAAGAGACCATAGCAATAAGGGGGTCGAAGCGGAGGTATAGGTCTGCGGGAACGGGTAACTCTAAAGGATACGCGGTTTGAACAATAAGAAAGGCCAGGAATCCAAAAGAGATGGCCTGGATTGCCCTTCGCAGGTTGTTAAGGTCAGCCAGGAATTGGCCTATTGGGGCCATCCTGTCGCGGATGCTTACTAATGGGGGAATTCCAAGAACTCTATGTAAATAATTGCGCATCTACCAAATCCCC